>NZ_CP098361.1:1095000-1315351 GCF_030388245.1 Paracoccus sp. TOH | reverse complement strand
GCGACCAGCGCCATCCGCGGCACCAGCCCGGCCATATCCGCCAACCGCTGCGCCAGGGGTTCGGCCAGCAGCGCCACGGCGTCGGGCGTCGGTGCCGAAAGGCTCTGCGCCGCCTCATCCGGGGCCATGCTGGGCCGCGCCTCCAGGGCGCCGACCAGCCAGGCCAGCATCCCGGCATCCAGCATCAGTTGCGAGGCATGGCCGGGATTGACCAGCAGCCCCCGCCCCTCCGAGGCAAGGGCGGCGGCCAGCACCCGGCCCGGCAGCGCCACATAGGCGACCGGCCCGCCCAGGAAATCGGCCAGCCGGTCCTCGCCGTCGCAGGCCAGGGCCACCGGCCCGTCGGGCAGGTCGAAGATGCGCAGCTCGGCCCTGTCGTCCGGCGGTTCGGCAACCAGCGCGGCGAAAAGTCCGGTATCGGCGAGGCGGGACAGGATGCGCGCCCGCGCCGGCGCCTCGGCCTCGTGAAACGGGATCTGGCAAAGCTCATCCAGCGGGGTCATCGGCCTCTCTCAGCAATCCGGCAATCGCGGCGCGCAGCTCGGGCAGCAGCTCGGCCTCGAACCAGGGATGGCGCCGCAGCCAGGCGGTATTGCGCCAGGACGGATGAGGCAAGGGAAAGATGCGCGGTGCATGGTCGCGCCAGCCGGCGACCGTGGCCGTGACGCCGCCCCTGGCCGCCTGCCCCAGATGCCAGCGTTGCGCATGGCCGCCGACCAGCAGGGTCAGGTCCGGCTGCAGCTCCTCCATGACCCGCGCCCGCCAGGTGGCGGCGCAGATCGGCGGCGGCGGCAGGTCCGAGCCCTTGGTGTCGTAGCCCGGGAAACAGAAGGCCATCGGCACGATGGCGATGCGCGTCCGGTCATAGAAGACCTCGTCCGTGACCCCCATCCAGTCGCGCAACCGGTCGCCGGACCGGTCGGCAAAGGGCCGGCCCGCCAGATGCACCCGCATGCCCGGCGCCTGCCCGACGACCAGGATGCGGGCGCCCGGCGCGAACCAGGCGACGGGACGCGGGCTGTGGCGGGTCGCAGTCTGCGCGAACCGCGGCGCACAGAGCCTGCAATCCGCGATTTTCCGCACAAGATCACCGGAGAGAGCCATGACCCGCAAATATGGATGAAATGCGCCGGAAAAAAGACCGGGCATTCACGATGTTTCAAGCATTGATCGGCCATGGTGGACAGCGGATGCCCCTGCGCATAATGTCCGGCCAGCCCCGCCGGGCTGATCCTGCACGGCGGCTTGTCAGTTTGTCAGCTGCGCGGGATGCGCGGATCGGGACGGTCAGATGATCGAATTCGACGATGTCTCCAAGTCGTTCTGGACCGGGACCCAGCGCAAGGTGATCCTCGATCGCGCCTCGTTCCGCATCGAGCTGGGACGGTCCATAGGCATCCTCGCGCCGAACGGCACTGGCAAGACCACGATCATCAACATGATGTGCGGGCTGGAAAAACCAGACGAGGGCACGATCCGCACCGATTGCCGCGTGTCCTTCCCCCTCGGGTTCATGGGCGGCATCACCGCCACGCTCAGCGCCAACGAGAATGCCCGCTTCATCGCCCGCATCTACGGGCTCGACCCGGATTACGTCGAGGCCTTCTGCCGCTGGCTGACCGATATCGACGAATATTTCGACATGCCGGTCGGCACCTACAGTGCCGGGATGCGCTCGCGCTTCACCTTTTCGCTGATGCTGGCGCTGGAATTCGACGTTTACCTGATCGACGAGGGCATGCCGACCACCACGGACGCGGAATTCAACCGCAAGGCCGGCTCGGTGCTTTACGACCGGCTGAAATCGGCGACGGTGGTGGTGGTGTCGCACCAGGCCCAGACCATCGAGAAATTCTGCAATTGCGCGGCCGTATTGCGCGACGGCAAGCTTTATCAGTTTGAAACCCTCGAAGAGGCAAGGCAATATTATGACTACACCGCCTAAGGCGCGCGCCTATCGCATCAGCCGCGAGGAATCGGTTCTGGCGGTCCAGCGCGGGTCGAATGCGGTCGAGACGGCGCGCAAGGTGCAGATCTCGGTGCAAAAGCGCGACGAGGCGACAAGGCCCGCCGCCGGACCCGAGCAGCTTTTCGAGGCGGCGGCCGGCGATGACGGGTTCGGCGACATGCGCTTTCCCGACGCGGCGCCGCAAAAGCCGCCGACCGAGGGCCAGCCCCCGATGCAAGAGCGGATCGCGGCGGTGCGGGCCGAGAACCTGACCGACCGGCAGTTGCGCATGGCACGCCGTATTGCCGCCATGCACGAGATCCAGGTGGATTCCGACCACGAGGCGGTGGTGGTGCTGCGTGACCGCGGCATCGACCCGTTCCATCGCGCCGCCGTGGGCAAGATCCTGTCCGACGAGGGCGCGCGCGCCCAGGCGCAGGCCGAGCCGGCAGCCTCGGCCAACATGCCGGTGCCGACCCGCAAGAACACCCCGGCGCGCCGCGGCCGCGGCACCGAGATCATGCCGCTGCCGCCCGGCACGACCAAGCTGCCCTCGCGCGAGGCGCTGACCGAGGATCGCCGCGCCGCCGAGATCATCCGCATCCAGCAGGACATCGCCCGCCGGCGGCGCCGCAAGCTGCTGATGCTGCTGGGCCGGCTGGCGGCCTTTGTCATCCTGCCGACGCTGATCGCCGGCTGGTATTATTTTTTCGTCGCGACGCCGCTTTACGCCACGGTGTCGCAATTCCAGATCCAGCAGGCCGACAAGTCCAGTTCCGCCAGCCTGGGAGGGCTGTTCAGCGGCACGCAATTGGCGACCAATACCGACTCGGTCTCGGTGCAAAGCTACCTGACGTCGCGCGATGCCATGCTGCGGCTCGACAGGGATCTGGGTTTCCGACAGGCCTTCCAGGTCGCCGCCATCGACCCGATCCTGCGCCTGCTGCCCGAGGCGACCAACGAGGAGACCTACAAGCTTTACCAGAACTCGGTGAAGATCGGCTACGACCCGACCGAAGGCGTGATCAACATGGAGGTGATCGCCCCGGACCCGAAGCTGAGCCAGGAATTCTCGCTGGCGCTGATCAAATATGCCGAGGGCCAGGTGGACCAGATGACCGCCCGGCTGCGCGAGGATCAGATGAAGGGCGCCATCGAAAGCTATCAGGACGCCGAGGCAAAGGTGGAGGCGGCGCAGCGCCGCGTGCAGGAACTGCAACAGAAGCTCGGCGTGCTCGACCCGGCGGCTGAGGGCTCGGTGATCATGGGCCATATCGCCGAACTGGAGCGCCAGCTGGCCGAGAAGAAGCTGGAGCTGGGCCAGCTGCAATCGAACCTGCGGCCGAATCAAAGCCGGGTCGCCGGGGTGATGGGCGACATCAGCCGGCTCGAGGAGATGCTGGCGGACACCCGCAGCCAGTTGACCGAAGGCAACAATGCCCGCGGCTCGCTCGCCACCATCTCGGGCGAGATCCGCATCGCCGAATCCGACCTGCTCACCCGTCAGGAACTGCTGGCCGCCGCCGCCGCGCAGATGGAGAACGCCCGCATCGAGGCGAACAAGCAGGTCCGCTATCTCTCGCTGTCGGTGGCCCCGGTGCCGCCGGACGAACCGACCTATCCCAAGGCTTTCCAGAACACGATCGTCGCCTTTCTGATCTTCGCGGGCATCTACCTGATGCTCTCGCTGACGGCCTCGATCCTGCGCGAACAGGTGTCCTCATGAACCATGTCCAGACCGGCAATGTCACTTTCGGAAACGATCTGCCCCTGGTGCTGATCGCCGGGCCCTGCCAGCTCGAAACGCTCGATCATGCGCTGATGATCGCCGAGACCGTGGCCGAGGCCTGTGCCAAGGCAGGCGCCGGCTACGTGTTCAAGGCCAGCTACGACAAGGCCAACCGCACCTCGCTCAGGGGGCGCCGCGGCATCGGCATCGAGGAAGGGCTGCGAATGCTCGAAGAGGTGCGCAGCCGCATCGGCTGCCCGGTGCTGACCGATGTGCATGATATCGAGCAGGCGCGCATGGCCGGCGCGGTGGTGGATGTGATCCAGATCCCCGCCTTCCTGTCCCGTCAGACCGACCTGCTGCTGGCGGCGGGCGAAACCGGGGCGGTGGTCAACATCAAGAAGGGGCAGTTCCTGGCCCCCTGGGACATGCCGAATGTCGCCGACAAGGTCGGCTCGACCGGCAACCAGCGCATCCTGCTGACCGAGCGCGGCGTCAGCTTCGGCTACAACACCCTGGTTGCCGACATGCGCAGCCTGCCGATCATGGCCCGCACCGGCTGGCCGGTGATCATGGACGCGACCCATTCCGTGCAGCAGCCGGGCGGCCAGGGCGGTTCCTCGGGCGGGCAGCGCGAATTCGCCCCGCTCATGGCGCGGGCGGCCGTGTCGATCGGCGTGGCCGGGGTGTTCATCGAGACGCATGAGGATCCCGACAACGCGCCCTCGGACGGGCCGAACATGATTCATCTGGATCGGATGCCGGCTCTGGTCGGCTCGCTGATGCGCTTCGACGCGTTGGCCAAGTCGGACCCGGTGATGGGCTGATCAGCCGGCGGCGATGGCCTGGGCCGCGGCATGGGCCGAGGCCCAGGCCCATTGGAAATTGTAGCCGCCGAGCCAGCCGGTCACGTCCACGACTTCGCCGATGCAGTAGAGCCCGGGCACGGCCTTCGCCTGCATGCTGCGGGAATCGAGGCTGCGCGTATCGACGCCGCCGACCGTGACCTCGGCCGTGCGCCAGCCTTCCGAACCGACCGGGCGCAGATGCCAGCGGTTGACCCGGTTCGCAATGCTGTCCAGCGTCGCATTGCCCTGGTCGGCCAGCCGTGCCCCGGCAAGCTCAAGCTCGGCGCAGATCGCCTCGGCCAGGCGTGCCGGCAGCCAGCGCGACAGCGCCGTCGCGACCGCGACCCGGCCGCCCTGCCCCCGCAACTCCCGCAGCCCTGCCGCGATATCCGCATCCGGCGCCAGATCGACGCGGATCGTCTCGCCCGGCCGCCAGAAGCTGGAAATCTGCAGGATCGCCGGTCCCGAGAGGCCGCGATGCGTAAAGAGCAGCCCGTCGCGGAACAGCGCCCGGGTCCGACCGGCGCCATGGCCGACCTCGGCGGTGACGGACAGCCCGGCCAGCGGCCGGCACAGGTCCAGGTCCTGCTGCGCGAAGGTCAGCGGCACCAGCCCGGCCCGCGGCTCGACGATGTCCAGCCCGAAGCGCCGGGCGATATCATAGCCGATCCCGGTGGCGCCCATTTTCGGGATGGATTTTCCGCCGGTCGCCACCACCACCCGGCGCGCCTGCAACGGGCCGCGCGGCGTGGCGATGCGGAACCCTTCGGCCAGGGGCTCGACGCTCTCGACGGCGCTGTCCAGGCGCAGCTCGGCGCCCCGCATCCGGTGCAGCAGCAGGTCGATGATCTGCCGGGCGCTGCCGTCGCAGAACAATTGGCCGAGGGTCTTTTCGTGCCAGGCAATGCCCGCCCGGTCCACCATGGCGACGAAATCCGCCGCAGCGAACCCGGCCAGCGCCGAGGCGGCAAAGCGCGGATTCTGCGACAGGAATCGGTCCGGCGCCGTCGCCAGATTGGTGAAATTGCAGCGCCCGCCGCCCGAGATCCGGATCTTCTCGCCCGGCGCGCGGGCGTGATCCAGGACCACGATGCGCTGTCCGCCCCGGCCCTGCAGCCGCTCGAGAATCGTGCCCGCGCAGAAAAGCCCGGCCGCGCCGGCACCCAGAATGACTGTATCCGCCTGTTCCATGCGGGGCGCATAAATGCCTCGGCGGGAAGCCACAAGATTTTTCCTTTTTGCCCCTTGCACGCTCCTGCAGGCTTGGATAGATACGCCTCCACAGAGTTGGGGCGTGGCCAAGTGGTAAGGCAACGGTTTTTGGTACCGTGTACCGTAGGTTCGAATCCTACCGCCCCAGCCAATTCATTTCATCCCTGAAATCAATCTACTATCGCCGGTTTCCCGATTCCGCGTCAGCTATGGCGAAGCCGTGTCTCCGGGCATCGGCGCCGGGACTCTCGCCTTGCCCGATGCTGCGGCCCCTGCGGCAAGGTGGTGATCTTGCGGCCTGCGCGGGCTTCGCCTACATCATGGAGAACAGTGAAAGGAACCGCCATGGCTATGGAAGCCCAGGACATCGAAGCCCTGATCCGCGCTGCCTTCCCGCATGCCAAGATCACCATCACCGACCTTGCCGGGGACGGCAATCACTATGCTGCGGAGGTGATCGACGAAAGCTTCCGTGGCCAGAACCGCGTCCAGCAGCAGCGCGCCGTCTATGCCGCCTTGCAGGGCAAGATGGACGGCCCGCAAGGCGCGCTGCACGCGCTGGCGTTGACCACCAAGGCCCCCGAGTAAAAAGCAGGCAAGCATACCATGCTTCAGGAAGGAACCAGCAGAATGACCGAAGCGCGCCAGCAGATCCAGGAAACCATCGACGGCAATGATGTCGTCCTGTTCATGAAGGGCACCAAGGAAATGCCGCAATGCGGCTTCTCGAGCCGGGTGGCCGGAGTGCTGAACTACATGAACGTGCAATATCGCGACGTGAACGTGCTCGCCGACGAGACGATCCGGCAAGGCATCAAGGAGTTCTCGGACTGGCCGACCATTCCGCAGCTTTATATCAAGGGCGAGTTCGTGGGCGGCTGCGACATCGTCACCGAGATGACGCTGTCGGGCGAGCTGGATCAGTTGCTCGACAAGGCCGGGGTGGCTTATGACAAGGACGCCGCGAACAAGATCCGCGAAGCGAACGCCTGAGGCATTCCAGACCGCAGAGACGTGAAAGCCCGCCGACAAGGCGGGCTTTCACGTTGGTTAATAAGGGTCGTAGGGATCGTCGGGCCAGTCCCCGGCATCGTCCCATTCCGCATCATCCCCGCCGTCGCGGTGCCGCCAGGCCTGCACGCGCGAGGCCAGCGTCATGCCGACGGCAAAAGCCCCGATCAGCGGGGCGAGGCCGGCGGCCCGCGACTGCGACATCTCGCCCAACCGCCCGGACAGCCGCTGCATGGCATCGGGCGGCAGACCCAGCCTGCGGGCGGCGTTCTCACCGGCGCTGCGGGCCGCGCCCTGGACCCGTGCCTCGGCCCGATCGGCGAAACGGTCGGCCTTGTAGGAGATGCCGTCGGCAACGGCGTGGACGCGCTGCTCGGCCTGCTGCATCAGGTGGCTGGCTTTTTGCGAAGCCTTCTCCAGCGCGGCATCGGCCGCGCCGGTGGCCTTCTCGACCGCGATATCGGCGGCGATGGTCAGCTTCTGTTCGATCTCGGCCTTCAACTCATCCGTGCGGGGCAGCCGGTGGCGCTCGTGGCGGGCCATCAGCATCATCACCAGCCCGGCCAGCAGGAAGGTGATGCCGATCGCCAGCGAGGCCCCCAGCGGGCCCCAATGCAGATGATAGGCCAGCCAGGTCCACAGCGCCGCAAGCAGGAAGCCGGCCGCGACAAGCAGCACGGCCCCTGCGCCGGCCATCAGCCCTGCGCGGCGCAGCCTGTCCGTCACGGCAAGCTGCAGGTTCCTGGTGTAATCGAACATCGGCGGGCTCAGCGGCGCGCGATGATCAGGCCAAGCAGGAAGCCGAGGCCGGCGGCGATGCCGAGCGCCTGGGCCGGGTTGCGGCGCACCGCGCCCGACACCTCGTCGTAATAATCCTCGGCATGGGAGGCGACCTCGCCGGCGCGGCGCTCGCCCTCGCGATAGATGCGCCGGGCCTCGCGGCGGGCACGCTCGGCATAGTCATGACCGCGCTCGCGGGCACCCTCGAGATATTCCTCGCCCCGCTTGCGGGCCGAATCGACGAATTCGGCGCCCTTTTCCCGGGCCGATTCGTAAAGGTCGGTGCCACGATCCCGCGCGGTCTCGAAAGCCTCGCTCGCCTCGTCGGCGGCGCGGCGGGCGTGGCGGCCGATCTCGTCGGCCGCCTTGCGCGCTTCGGCTTTCAGCTCTTCGGGGGTCGCTTCTTTGTTCGCCATGGTTGTCTCCTTTCAAAGACAGTCTCCCAGTTCGGCAAGCCAACGGTCGAGCCCCGCGGATTGTTCCAGCCCTGCGACGCTTTGTCCCCGCGGACGCGCCCGGGCCGGCGGGTCAGAACACCGCGTCGAAGGCCGGGATCAGCCGCGCCAGCGTGCCGTCGACATCCTTGAGCTTGTCGAGCCCGAAAAGCCCGATGCGGAAGCTGCGGAACCCCTCGCCCTCGCCGATCTGCAGGGGCACGCCGGCCGCGATCTGGTAGCCCTCGGCCAGGAATTTCCGGCCGGTCGAGACCTCGGGATCGTCGGTATGGCAGACCACCACCCCCGGCGCCGCGAAACCCTCGGCCGCGACCGAGCGCAGCCCGCGCCGCGCCAGTTCGGCCCGCACGGCACCGCCCAGCCGCCATTGTGCCTCGCGCGCGGCCTCGAAGCCCATTTCGCGGGTCTCGGCCATGGCGTCGCGCAGGCCGATCAGCGCGTCGGTCGGCACGGTGGCGTGATAGGCGTGGCCGCCGTCCTCATAGGCTTTCATGATCGCGCGCCATTTCTTCAGATCCAGCGCGAAACTGTCGCTGGAGGTCGTCTCGAGCCGCTGCAGCGCGCGGGGCGAGAACATCACCATCCCGGCCGAGGGAGAGGCCGACCAGCCCTTTTGCGGCGCCGAGATCAGCACGTCGACGCCGGTTTCGCGCATGTCGACCCAGATCGCGCCCGAGGCGATGCAGTCGAGCACCATCAGCGCGCCGACCTCATGCGCGGCGGTCGCCAGCGCCCGGATATAGTCGTCGGGCAGGATCATCCCCGAGGCGGTCTCGACATGCGGGGCGAAGACGGCATCGGGCCGGCTGTCGCGGATCTTCGCCACCACCTCCTCGATCGGGGCCGGGGCGAAGGGCGCGCGCACCTCGTTCCCCGCCGGCCGCGCCGACATCACCGTCGTCTCGCGCGCAAAGCCGCCGGTCTCGAAGATCTGGCTCCAGCGATAGCTGAAAAAGCCGTTCCTGACGATCAGCGCATGGGCGTCGCGGCCGAATTGGCGGGCCACCGCCTCCATCGCACAGGTGCCGCCGCCGGGCACCAGGGCCACGGCCTCGGCGCCATAGACCTCGCGCAGCGTGGCCGAGATGTCGCGCATCGCGCCCTGGAATTTCTGCGACATGTGGTTGAGCGAGCGGTCGGTGAAGACGACCGAGAATTCCTGCAACCCCTCGGGGTCCACATCTGGGCGAAGTCCGGGCATGGTCAATCCTTTGTCCTGCTGATCCTGCGGGCAAGCCTAGCGCGGCCCGCCGGCATGGGCCAGCCCCGCGGAAAGTCGCAGCCCCTTGCCGGCAAGCGCCCCGGCGACTAGCTTGAGGGCGAACAACCGACAGGCCAATCCATGCGTATCGGCATTCTCAAATGCGGCCAATCGCCCGAGCTTCTGCGCGGCGAACTGGGTGACTATGACACCATGTTCGAGCGGCTCCTGGCCGGACGGGGCTTCGACTTCACCAGCTACCATGTCGAGAACATGGAATTTCCCGGAAGCGTCCACGATGCCGACGGCTGGCTGCTGACCGGCTCGCGCCATGGCGCCTATGAAGCGCACGCCTTCATCCCGCCGCTCGAGGATTTCATCCGCAAGGCCTATGCCGCGCATGTGCCGATGGTCGGTATCTGCTTCGGCCACCAGATCATCGCCCAGGCCCTGGGCGGCAAGGTCGCGAAGCATCCCGGCGGCTGGGCGGTCGGCCCGCAGGATTACGATTTCGGCGGCGAGCCGGTGACGCTGAACGCCTGGCATCAGGACCAGGTGGCCGAGCGCCCGGCCGATGCCGAGGTGGTGGCCAGCAACGCCTTCTGCGAGAACGCGGCGCTGGTCTATGACACCCGCGCCTTCACCGTGCAGGCGCATCCGGAATTCGAGGATGCCTTCATCCAGGGGCTGATCGACCATCGCGCCAGAGGCGTGGTGCCCGAGGATCTGCAGCAGCAGGCGCAGGCACGGTTGGGTGGACCGCTGCAGTCGGGCAGCATCGCCGACCGGATCGAGGCCTTCTTCAAGGCTCCGCGCGTCTTTGCGGCGCAGATGAAACAGGGTGCCGCATGAAATCGCACTGGATCGAAGAGACCCCGCAGGCCGCCCAGGATTACGTCGCCGGGCGGCGGCTGGACGAGGTGGAATGCATCGTCGCCGACATCGCCGGGGTGGCGCGCGGCAAGGCCATGCCGGCGTCGAAATTCGCGCATCAGGAACGCTTCTACCTGCCGAACTCGATTTTCCTGCAGACGATCACCGGCGACTGGGCCGACAATCCCTCGGGCGCCTTCACCGAGCCGGACATGATCCTGACGCCGGATTTTTCGACCGCGACGGCGGCGCCCTGGACGGCGGACGTGACGCTGCTGGTGATCCATGACGTCTCGGACCAGTCCGGCAAACCGGTGCCGATCGCGCCGCGCAACGTGTTGAAGCGGGTGGTCGATCTTTACCGGCAGAAGGGCTGGCGCCCGATCGTCGCGCCCGAGATGGAGTTCTTCCTGGTCGCGCGCAACATCGACCCCAACCAGCCGATCATGCCGCCCATGGGCCGCACCGGCCGCCGCGCCGCCGCCAAACAGGCCTATTCCATGTCGGCGGTGGACGAATACGGCAAGGTGATCGACGACATCTACGATTTCGCCGAGGCGCAGGGCTTCGAGATCGACGGCATCCTGCAGGAAGGCGGCGCCGGCCAGGTCGAGATCAACCTGAACCATGGCGACCCGGTGCATCTGGCCGACCAGATCTTCTATTTCAAGCGGTTGATCCGCGAGGCGGCGCTGCGCCACGACTGTTTCGCCACCTTCATGGCCAAGCCCATCGAGGGCGAGCCCGGCAGCGCCATGCATATCCACCATTCCGTGGTCGGGATCGAGGACGGGCGCAACATCTTTTCCGACGAACAGGGACGCGAGACGCCGGCCTTCCTGCATTTCATCGCCGGAATGCAGAAGCACCTGCCGGCGGCGGTGGCCTTGCTGGCGCCCTATGTCAACAGCTATCGCCGTTACGTCCCTGACTTCGCGGCGCCGATCAACCTGGAATGGGGGCGCGACAACCGCACCACCGGGCTGCGCGTGCCGATCTCGGGCCCCGAGGCGCGGCGGGTCGAGAACCGGCTGGCGGGCATGGATTGCAACCCCTATCTGGGCCTCGCCGCCAGCCTGGCCTGCGGCTATCTGGGGCTGATCGAGGCGGAGAATCCGCGTTCGGAATGCCTGGGCGATGCCTATATGTCCGAGGACGGGCTGCCCTATAACCTGGGCGATGCGCTGGATCTGATGGACGAGAGCGCGCCGATGCGCGAGGTGCTGGGCTCCGAGTTCATCGACGTCTACCAGGCGGTCAAGCGAAACGAATACAAGGAATTCCTGCAGGTGATCAGCCCGTGGGAGCGTGAGCACCTGCTGCTGAACGTGTGAAATCGGCACGGGCGGGAGGTCTGGACCGTTCGGATGGGTATTTGAGAAACGGTGAAAGCCGGAGCATGAACCTGCTGTTTTCCAACGATCGGCTGGGGGAATATCCGCCCAGCCTCTATGCCGCCACCCGCGATCCGCTGCCGCCCTTTCCCGAGCAGCGGGGCGAGGAACGCGCCGATGTCGTGGTGGTCGGCGCCGGCTATACCGGTCTTTCCGCGGCGCTGCACCTGGCCGAGGCGGGGCGCGAGGTGGCGGTTCTGGAGGCGCATCGCGTCGGTTTCGGCGCCTCGGGGCGCAATGGCGGCCAGCTCGGCTCGGGCCAGCGGCTGGAGGTGGACGAGCTGGAAGCCATGGCCGGGCGCGAGGCCGCCCGCCGCCTGTGGGACATGGCCGAGGAGGCCAAGCGGCTGACCCGCGAGTTGGCCGCCCGCGCCGGCGTGCCGGTGATGGACGGCATCGCCCATGCCTTTCGCAAGCCGGCCGAGCTCGACCATGCCCGCGCCCTGATCGACAAGCTGGCCCGCGATTACGGCTATGGCCGGATCGAAGCGCTGGACCGCGACGCATTCCGCGCGCTGGTGCCGTCCGAGGCCTATGTCGCCGGCGAGCTGGATCGCGGCGCCGGGCATCTCAACCCGCTGAACCTGGCCATCGGCATGGCGCGGCTGGCCGATGCCGCCGGCGCCCGGATCCGCGAGCTGAGCCATGTCCACCACATCCGCCACGGCCAGAAGGCCGGCGAAAAGAGCATCGTCCAGACCGGCAAGGGCCGGGTGATCTGCGACCATGTCATCCTGGCGGCCAATGGCTATCTGGGCCATCTCGACAGCCATATCGCCGCCCGCGTCATGCCGATCAACAATTTCATCGCCGCGACCGAGCCTTTGGGCGCGCGCGCCGCCGAGGTGCTGACCCGGCCCATCGGCGTGCATGACACGAAATTCGTGGTGAACTACTGGCGGCTGGACCCCGAGGGACGGCTGATCTTCGGCGGCGGCGAGAATGTCAGCTATCGCTTTCCCGCCGATATCGCCGCCAAGGTCAGGAAGCCGCTGCTGGAGATCTATCCGGGCCTTGCCGATGTGGCGCTGACCCATGCCTGGGGCGGCACGCTGGCGATCACCATGAACCGGATGCCCTGTTTCGCCCGCCCGGCGCCCAATTGCCTGTCGGCCAGCGGCTATTCCGGGCACGGGCTGGCGCTGGCGACGCTGGCCGGCAAGCTGATGGCGCAGGCGGTGCAGGGCCAGGCCGAGGGATTCGACACCATGGCCGCCCTGCCCTCGCCCGCCTTCCCCGGCGGCGCGGCGCTGCGCTGGCCGCTGCTGGTCGCCGGCATGGGCTGGTATTCGCTGCGCGACCGGCTGGGCTTCTAGCCTTCGGATTTCCCGGCCAGTTCGCGCTCGCGCCGGGCCTTGGCGCGGGCGATGCGCTCGGCCATCTGCCGTTCGCGGTGGCGGTGATAGGCGCGGATCAGCGGCACGGTCAGGTAATGCGCCGCCACCGAGACGGCGAGACCGGGCAGGATGCCCCCCACCGCATAGGGCAGGAAGATCTGCTCGTTGAACTGCAGCAGCTGGTCCCAATGCGCCGTGCGCTCGGCGCTCAGCGGCGCCAGCAGGTTGTTCCACAGCTCGCCGCCGGCGCGGGCGAATTCGCCGAAGATGAGATGCGGGGTGAACTTGCCCTCGACCCCCAGCATCCAGCGGCCGAGCCCGACCGAGGTCAGCGCGATGAAGGGCGTGGTCAGCGGGTTGCCGACGAAGGTGCCCAAGAGCGCCGCCAGGATATTGCCGCGGATCAGCCAGGCCAGCGCCGCCGCGCCCATGAAATGGAAGCCGAAGAACGGCGTGAACGAGATGAAGATGCCGCAGGCCCAGCCGCGCGCCACGCGATGTGGCTGGTCCGGCAGGCGGCGCAGCCGATGCAGCACGTATTTCGACGCCCGCTTCCAGCCCGAGCGCGGGTAGAACATCTCGGTCCACATCTGAGCATAGCTCAGCGGCTTGCGGCGCTTGAACATGTGCGGCCCGCCTCAGGCGACATGGGCCGAGGGGTCGCGGATGCGCGACACCTGCGCCACGTCGCTCTCGGCCTCGAGCGCGGTCAGCAGCGTGTGCAGATGCTCGCGGTCGCGCAGTTCGATCTCGACGCGCAGCCGATAGAAATCCGGTTTGCGGTCGATGAATTCCAGGTCCGAGATATTGGCGCCCTGCGCGCCGATCAGCGTGCAGATCCGGCCCAGCACGCCGGCATCGTGGCGGATGGTCAACGACAGCATGGTCGAATAGGCGGCCGGGTGCTGGCCCTCGCGCCAGTGCAGATCGACCCAGCGTTCCGGGCTGTCCTCGAACTCGGCCAGCACCGGGCAGTCGATGGCATGGATCACCACGCCCTTGCCGCGATAGGTGATGCCGACGATGCGCTCGCCCGGCAGCGGGTTGCAGCAGGGGGCGCGGGTAAATTCCTGGTCGGCCTCCAGCCCGGCGACGGCGCGCTTGGCGTCGATCTCGCTGCGCTTCTCGGCCAGTTCGGGATAAAGCGTGGTCAGCACGTCATGGGCCGAGATCTCGGCGCTGCCGATGCGCGCCAGCAGCTCGTCGGTGTCGGGCAGCGCCATGGTCTTGGCCGCCGTGCGCAGCGCCTTGTCGCTGACCTTGCGCCCGACATGCTCGAAGGCCACCCGCACCAGTTCCGAGCCGAGGCGGATGAAGCGTGTCCGGTCCTCCTGCCGCAGGCTGCGGCGGATGGCGGCCTTGGCGCGGCCGGTGACCACGATGTCGAGCCAGGTCGCCTGCGGCCGCTGGCCGGAGGCGGCGATGATCTCGACCGACTGGCCGTTCTTCAGCCGCGTCCACAGCGGCACGCGGATGCCGTCCACCTTGGCGCCGACGCAGGACGAGCCCAGCCGGGTATGGATCGCATAGGCGAAATCCAGCGGCGTCGCGCCTTTCGGCAGCGGGATCACGTCGCCCTTGGGCGAGAAGCAGAACACCTGGTCGGAATACATCTCGAGCTTCACATGCTCGAGAAATTCGTCGTGATCTTCCTCGCCGAAACGCTCGGTCAGGCTGGCGATCCATTCGCCCGGATCGACCGCGAAGGGGTTTTCGGTGCGCACGCCGTCGCGATAGGCCCAATGCGCGGCGACGCCGGCCTCGGCCACCTCGTGCATCTGCCGGGTGCGGATCTGCACCTCGACCCGCTTGCCGTCGCGGCCCGAGACCGTGGTGTGGATCGAGCGATAGCCGTTGGCCTTGGGCTGGCTGATGTAATCCTTGAACCGGCCCGGCACGGCGCGCCAGCGATGGTGGATGACGCCCAGCGTGCGATAGCAGTCGGCCTCGGTCCGGGTGATGATGCGGAAGCCGTAGATGTCCGACAGGCGCGAGAAGGAAAGCTGTTTTTCCTGCATCTTGCGCCAGATGCTGAACGGGCGCTTGGCGCGGCCATAGACATCGGCCTCGATCGCCTCGCGCTCCAGCTCGGCGCGGATATCGGCGGTGATCTTGGGGATCACGTCGCCGGATTCGCGTTGCAGCGACACGAAACGGCGGATGATCGAATTGCGCGCCTCGGGGTTGATGACCTTGAAGGCCAGGTCTTCCAGTTCCTCGCGCATCCATTGCATGCCCATCCGGCCGGCCAGCGGCGCGAAGATGTCCATGGTCTCGCGCGCTTTCTGCAGCTGCTTTTCCGGCCGCATCGACTTGATGGTGCGCATATTGTGCAGGCGGTCGGCCAGCTTGACCAGGATCACGCGAAGATCGCGGGACATCGCCATGAAAAGCTTACGGAAATTCTCGGCCTGCTTGGAGTGGGCGCCGGACAGCTGCAGGTTGGTCAGCTTGGTCACGCCATCGACCAGATCGGCGATCTCGCGCCCGAACATCTGCGACACCTCGGACCAGGTCGAGCGGGTGTCCTCGATGGTGTCGTGCAGCAGCGCGGTGATGATCGTCGCGTCGTCCAGCCGCATCTCGGTCAGGATGGCGGCGACGGCGACGGGATGGGTGAAATAAGGCTCGCCCGAGTGGCGGAACTGCCCCTCATGCATGCGACGCCCGTATTCATAGGCGTCGCGGATCAACTCGGCATTGGTGCGCGGGTTGTAATTGCGGATAAGCGCGATCAGGTCTTCGACGTCGATCATGTTCAGCCGAAGACCTTATGCTCAGTTCCTGCCTTGCGCTTCCAGCATCATGCGCAGCATGCGCTCTTCCGATTCCTCGTCGGCGGGCTTGGGGCGGTCGATCTCGGCGCCCAGCAGCAGCGCCATCGCGTCCTCCTCGGGCTCGTCGACCTCGATCTGGGTCTGGCTCGACTCGATCATGCGCTCGCGCAACTCGTCCACCGGCTGGGTCTCGTCGGCGATCTCGCGCAGCGAGACGACGGGATTCTTGTCGTTGTCGCGATCCACGGTCAGCGGGCTGCCCGCAGCGATTTCACGCGCGCGATGGGCCGCCAGCATCACCAGGTCAAAACGGTTCGGAACCTTGTCGACGCAATCTTCGACTGTAACGCGGGCCATCGGTCACCTTATCAGCTGGAATCGGGGTGCAGGGGCGAAGCCGGATATTTGGTGCCTCGATCCGGAAATGTCAAGCGCTTGCGGGTCTCATGCCCTGCAGCGCCCCGGCCGGCAGCGCCGCCAGCATCTGCGCCACGCTGCGGCCAAGGCGCGGATGCACCCAGCCCGGCGCGATCTCGGCCAGGGGGGCCAGCACGAAACCGCGGTCCTGCATGCGCGGATGCGGCAGCACCAGTTGCTCGGGGGCGTGCAGCGGCTGTTCCTCGGGCGGCAGACCGCGCCAGCGGTCCTGGACCGAGGCGTCGGGCAGCACCAGGCCGTCATAGGCCAGCAGGTCCAGGTCCAGGCCGCGTGCCTGCCAGCGGGCGCCCTCGCGGCTGCGGCCCAGCCCGGCCTCGATCGCGTGCAGCTCGGCCAGCAGCGCATCGGGCGGCATGGTGCACAGAAATGCGGCAGCGGCGTTCACATAATCGGGACCGGAACCGGCCGGATAGGCCGGCGTGGTCCAGAATCGGCTGACCGCCACCGGCACAACCTGCGGTAATTGCAAGATCTTTTCGAGGGCAAAACGCAGGTTTTCCGCCGGAATACCTGCCGAACTAGGTAGGTTTGCACCCAGTGCAACCAACGCTAAGTTCGCCTTCTGGATTGGGTTACGAGACATCTCGGGGGAATCGTGTTTTACAAGGACGACCGGCTGGCGTTGTTCATCGACGGGTCGAATCTCTACGCTGCGGCAAAGTCGCTGGGTTTCGATATCGACTACAAGCTGCTGCGGCAGGAATTTGAGCGGCGCGGCAAGCTGATCCGCGCTTATTATTATACAGCGTTGCTGGAAAACGAGGATTATTCACCGATCCGCCCGCTGGTCGACTGGCTGCATTACAATGGCTATTCGATGGTGACGAAGCCCGCCCGCGAGTATACCGACGCGCTGGGGCGCCGCAAGGTCAAGGGCAACATGGATGTCGAGCTGGTGATCAACGCCATGGAACTGGCGCCGCGGCTGGACCATGCGGTGCTGTTCTCGGGCGACGGCGATTTCCGGCCGCTGGTCGAGGCGCTGCAGCGCCAGGGCGTGCGGGTCTCGGTGGTCTCGACCATGCGCAGCCAGCCGCCGATGATCGCCGACGAGCTGCGCCGACAGGCCGACAATTTCATCGAGCTCGACGCCCTGCGCGACATCATCGGCCGCCCGCCGCGCGAAGCCGCCACCCCCCAGGACAGCTGACCCTGCCCCCTTGGCGGGCCAGCGCCCCTCGTTCGAGCGCGCCGATTCCGCAGCCCGTCCGCCTTGCAGCAAGGCCGGCCCGCAAGGGCTTGGCCGTGGCGGCGCCGGCGGGCGGTATCGTGCCTTGGCTATGCAAGCCCGCGAACCCGGTTCCATGAAACCCGCCGCCCCGCCAAGACGTTGAGCAGGGCGCCGCGGCAGCCTTCGGGCATCGCCTTCGGCGCGGATCACGCCCAGTCGAGGTGCCGATGGCTCTTGCCCCCGTCTTCGCGTCCGATTTCCGTCACGGCTCCGACAGGGCGGTCGCCATCGCTTGCGATGCGGCCTATCTGCCCTATGCCGCCACGCCGGCGCTGGCACTGGCGGCCAGGCCGGGGCGGGATTACGATGTGCTGATCGGCAGTCCCGATCCCCTGGACCTGCCCGCCAGCCTGTCCCGCGCCGGCATCGGCCAGGTCGCGGCGCGCGACGAGGCGCTGGCCGAGGCGCTGCCCCTGGACGCGCGACGCTCGCTCGCCTCCTATATGGGGGTCTTCCTGGGCCATGCGCTGGCCGGGCATTATCGCCGCATCCTGGTGCTGGACGCGGACATCCTTTACGAGCGCGGCGATCCGGCGCGGCTGATGCGGGCGGATATGCTGGGCCGGGCGGTGGCGGCAGTGCGCGACAACCGGCAATGGCGCAGCCCGCAGCGCCGCGTGGCCGAATTCCGCAAACTGGGCGAGCCGGCGCATCCTTATTTCAACGCGGGCGTGGTGATGATCGACACCGAAGCCTTTGCGGCGCAGGATCTGCCTGCCCGACTTGCCGGCTTCGCCCGCCAGCACCTGCGGGGTTTGGGACGGGATCAGGCGCTGTTGAACGGCACGCTGAAAGGCGACTGGGCCGAGATCAGCCCGCTGTGGAACTGGCAGTTCACCTGGGCCTCGTCGCATCTGACCAGCATGGCCGATCCCTGCCTGATCCATTTCATCGGCCCCGCGAAACCCTGGCGCGACGAGGCGGCCGGGGTGGTGCCGATGCGGATGCGCGCCGCCTTCGCCGAGGTGTTGGCCCGGCATTTCCCCGACGCGCCACGCCCCGCCGGGGCACGGGCGCGGCATTGGCCGCGCGTCGGGGCGCTGCGGGCGGCGCTGCTGCGGCAATGGCGCGCGGCCGGGCCGATGCTGCGCTATCTGAACCGCTTCCCCGACGAATACACCCTGCTCGATCCGCGCGCCTAGCGCTCGGTCAGCTTCAGCTCGATGCGGCGGTTCTGGGCGCGGGCCTCGGGCGTGTCGCCCGGCGCCACCGGCCGCGTATCGGCAAAGCCGGCAGGCGCAAGGCGGGTCGCGGGGAAGCCCAGCTCGTCCACCATGTAGCGCACCACCGCCAGCGCCCGGGCCTGGCTCAGCTCCCAGTTGTCGCGATAGCGTCCCTGCCCGGACAGCGGCTGGCTGTCGGTATGGCCGTCCACCCGGATCATCCAGTCGATCTCGGCCGGGATCTCGGCCGAGATCTGCTTCAGCCGCTCGGCCACGCGGGCGATCTGCTCGCGTCCGCCGGGCGACAGGGTCGCCTCGCCCGGCGCGAACAGCACCTCGGACGAGAACACGAAGCGGTCGCCCACCACCCGCACCCCTTCGCGCCCCGCCAGGATTTGCGACAGCCGGCCGAAGAACTCGGACCGATAGCGCGCCAGGTCCTTGGCCTCGGCCTCGGCCTTGGCGCGCGCCTCCTCCTCCAGCGCCCGGCGCTTGCGCTCCTCCTCGGCGGCGCGCAACAGGGCGAGGTTGAGCTGCCGGCCCAGATCCTCGGTGCGCAGGTCGGCCTCGCGGCGTTCTTCGCCCGCCGCGTCCAAGACGGCGCGCAGGCTGCCCAGCTGGTCGTTGAGCTGCGCCACCCGCTGGTTGAGCAGCGCCACGCGGCGCTGGTCCTCGGTCGAAAGCGCCTCCTGCTCGGACAGCTTCTGCTGCGCCAGCGCCAGCAGGCCGGCCTGCTTCTCGGCCTCGCTGGCCTGGGTCTCGGCCTTCTCGCCCAGGTCCTTCTTGGCCGCCTCGGCGGCGGCGAGCAGGGTCAGCGTCTCCTCGGCCTGCTTGCGCGCCGCCTCCAGCTCCAGCGTCGCGGCATCCAGTTCGGCATCGGATTTCGCCAGCCGCTCGCGCAGCGCCTGGGCGGCGGCGGCATCGGTCAGCCGCGCGGCCTCGGTCTCGTCCAGTTGCTGCTGCGTCTCGGTATTGCGGCGGCGCAGGTCGCCGATCAGCGCCTCCAGCGCCTCGCGGCGGGCGGCGGCAAGCCGGGCGGCCTCGGTCTGGGCGTCGATCTCGGAGCGGGCGCCGGCCACCGCCTGCTCGGAGCGGCGCAGCCGCTCGCGTTCGGCGGTCAGGTCGCGGTCCAGCGTGGCGGCGCGGGCCTGCGTGCTGGACAGCGCATCCGAAAGCTGCGCCACCTGCCGGCCCAACTGGTCCAGTTCGCTGTCCTGGGTGGTGATCTGGTCGCGCAGCACCGATTGCACCAGCAGGAAGATGGTCAGCACGAACATCATGACCATCAGAAGCGCGGTCATCGCATCGACGAAGCCCGGCCAGATCGTGGCCGAGAAACGGTTGCCGCCGCCCCGGCTAAGCCCCATCGCCACGCTCCAGGTTGCGGATGGCGCGGGTCAGCGCCGCCATGTCCTCGCGCAGTTCCGAGATCAGGCCGTCGCGGCCGCTGGCCGCTTCCTCGACCAGCCGGCCCAGTTGCACGTCGATCGAGCGCAGCCGCATCCGCGCCTCGGGATCGTCGCCCGAGGCGGGGCGTTGCACGCCCAGCTCGATGATGCGGTCCTGGCCCTCGGCCAGCCGCTCCAGCGCCCGCACCAGCCGGGCATTGTCCGGTGCCGGGATCGGCGTCGGGGTCTCGGCCAGTGCCGCCAGACGAGCCTGCCCTTCGGCCAGCCGCTGCAGCGCTTCGGCCAAGGCACCGTCCGGCGCTGGCTGCGGTATCTCGGCCAGTGCGACCAGACGAGCCTGCCCTTGGCCGATCCGCTCCAGCGCCTGCGCCAGCGCCGGGTCGTGGCGCGGTTCGGCAAGATCGCCAAGCCGCCGCTCCAGCCCGGCCAGCGCCTGCGCCACCGCCTCGCGCTCGGCCGTCAGTGTCGCGCCCAGCCGGTCGCGATCCGCGCCGAACAGCCCGGCCATCTTCTCGACCCCCTCGACCAGCGAGAGCGTCCGCTGGTCGGCGGCCGAGGCTTCCTCGTCGCGCAATTCGTCGCGCTGGCGGTAGAAATCCTGCAATCCGGCCAGCTGCGTCTCGACCCGCTCGACGAAACCGGCCAGCGCCGCCTCGCCCAGCCCCTGCCCCTCGGCGCCGCCCAGACCGATGCGGGTAAAGCCCGACAGCCATTCCTCGAGCTCGCGGTAGAAGCGGTTCTGGCCATGGGTCACGAACAGCTCCAGCAGCCCCACCACCAGCGAACCGGCCAGACCCAGAAGCGAGCTGGAAAAGGCCGTGGCCATGCCGCCGAGCTGCGATTCCAGCCCGGTCATCAGCTTGTTGAACACCTCGATCCCGGTCTCGCCGTCCTTCGGGGCCAAGGCGCGGATGGTGTCGACCACCGCTGGAACCGTGGTGGCAAGGCCGTAAAAGGTGCCCAGAAGCCCCAGGAAGATCAGCAGGTTGGCAAGATAGCGGGTGATGTCGCGCGCCTCGTCGATCCGCGTCGCCACCGATTCCAGGATCGAGCGCGACGATTCGGTCGAGATCACGCCGCCCGCCCGCCCACGCTGGCCCAGCAGCGCCGCCAGCGGCGCCAGCAGCCGCGGCGCCTCGTCCGGTCCGACCGGTTCCGGCGCGCTGACGCCGCGCTCGGCGGCATTGCCGCGGCGGGCGGCGAATCGTTCGATCCAGCTGACCGACTTGACCAGTTCGGCCACCTGCCAGAAGCAGCCCAGCACGCCCATGACGAAGACGGCAAGGATCAGCCCGTTCAGCGCCCTGTTCGAAGAAAAGATCGACAGGATCCGGCCATAGGCGAACCAGGCCCCGGCCACCACCAGCGCCAGCACGATCAGCATCAGCACGATCTGCCGGACGGGTTGCGAGAATTGCGGCTGGGAGGGGCCGGTCACCCCCGGCCCGGCACCGCGCGTCGCCGCCAGCCGGGCGGCGCGGGATCGGCGGCCTTCGGGCGCGGCGGGCGGCGGCGGCGAGGGCGGCTCAGCATCAGATCGGGACAAGTCACACTTCCTTCCCTGCTTCCGGCCCCGACTGTAGTGGCCCGATCCGGCCCTGCCAAGCGCTGCTAAGGGCCGAGCCCCGATCCGCTGCCGGGACGCAGCAACCCGCGCACCCTGTCGGCCAGTTCGGCCAGCGCCAGATCCTCGATCCCCATCTGCGCCAGATGCATGGCGGTGTTGAACAGGTATTCCGCATTCGGTCCGCGCCCGCCCTGGGCTCGGGCGATGATCTCGGCCTGCTCGCGGGAATCCAGCAAGCCGGCATATTGGTCATGGTCGCGGCGGATCACATAGGCGATCGCCTTGACCTTGCGGCCATCCTGCAGCGCCAAGGGCAGGAAAAGCTCGGCATAGGCATTGGTCGTCAGTTCGCGCGCGCGCAGGCCGGCCAGCGTTTCGGGCCAGTCCGGCTCGGCCACGCGCAGCGCCAGGCCGATGCAATGCGCCCCCGGCTCGGCATCCAGACCCAGCACCAGGCCGGGCGTCTCGGCGGTGCCGCGATAGACCACCGAGCGCAGGCAGAAGCTGCGCGCATAGCCTTCGACCCGCGCCGTCACCATCTCCGCGACGGGAAAGCCCGGATCCCACATGAGCGAGCCATAGGCAAAGACCCAATGCTCCGGCCGTTCACCCATTCTTTACCCCGGTGCCCTACATACTTTCGGTCAGGAAAAACTTAGGACAGCCTGACCGGCGTTCCAAGACGCCACGACCAGCCGCGAGGATCCGATGCGCCGACTGCTTGCCCCCCTTGTCGTTCTTGCCCTGTTTCTGGGCGGGCTCTGGCTGGGCGGCGAAAGCCTGATGGCCCAGCAACTGCGCCAGATCGCGGCCGAACAGCCCATGCTCGGCCTGGGCGCGGTGCGGGAACTGCGCGACCCAAGGCGGATCGGCGTGCAGGCCGCCGCGCTGGAGCTGCGGACGGATGCCGGCACGCTGGCCCTGCCGCAGGCCGAGCTGTGGTTGAACCCGCTGCGCCCGACCGAGCTGCGGCTGGCCCTGCCGGCCCGCGCCACGCTGGATTCCGGCCCTGGCCCGCTGCAGCTGGGCATGACCGATGCTTCGGCGCGGCTGCGGCTGCAACCGCTGAACGGGCTGGGCATGGCGTCGGCCGGACTCGCGGCCGGGCCGCTGACGGTCGAAGGCCGGGATCTGGCCCAAGGGCTGCGCGCCGACGCCCGGCTGACAGCGCTTGAGGCGGATGCGCCGCCGGCAGCCGCTGCGGCCTATGACCTGGACCTGACCGTGGATCAGCTCGAGCCCGGCCTGTTCGCGGCCCTGCCCCTGCCCGGCCGGCTGAGCCTGACCGCCAGCGGCAGGGTCTGGCTGGACGCCCTGCCCCGCCCATCGACCCTGACCCCCGATCTGGCACCGCTGCCGGTGGGGCTGCGCCTCGACGATGCCGAGCTGCGGCTGGGGGCGCTGCAGACGCGCATCCTCGGCCGCGTCCAGGCCGATGCCCAGGGCCGGGCCCAGGGCCGGGTCGCGCTTTATACCAGGGATGCGGGGCCGCTTCTGCAGGCCGCGGCCACGGCCGGGCTGATCCCGCCGAAGCTGGTGACACTGGCCGGGACCATGCTGAAAACCATCTCGGCGCAGCCGCTGCCCGAGGCTGCCGGCTTCCGCTTCCCGCCCCCGGCGGCGGGCGAACTGCGCCTGCCGCTGACCTTCGCCGACGGCAAGACGAGCCTGGGCCCGCTGACGCTGGGCCCGGCGCCGGTCTTTCCGCGCCGCTAGGGCTTCGGTGCCTCGCCGGCGGCCAGGCTGCGGCCGAAATCCGGCGCCGCGGTGTCCTGCCCGGCCTCAATGATGCCGCGGCGGATCGCCCGGGTGCGGGTGAAGTAATCGTGCAGATGCGGGCCGTCGCCCATGCGGATGGCGCGCTGCAGCATGAAAAGCTCTTCGGTGAAGCGGCCCAGGATGTCCAGAACCGCCTCCTTGTTCTGCAGGAACACGTCGCGCCACATGGTCGGGTCCGAGGCGGCGATCCGGGTGAAGTCCCGGAAGCCGGCGGCGGAATACTTGATGACCTCGCTTTCGGTGACGCGCTTGAGATGATCGGCCACCCCCACCATCGTATAGGCAATCAGATGCGGCGTGTGGCTGGTCACCGCCAGCACCAGGTCGTGATGCGCGGCATCCATCGCCTCGACATTGGCACCCATCGCCCGCACCAGCGCCGAAAGCCGTTCCACCGCCGCCGGGTCGCTGCCCTCGACCGGGGTCAGCAGCCACCAGCGGTTGCGAAACAGCGCCGCAAAGCCCGAGCGCGGGCCGGAATGCTCGGTCCCGGCCAGCGGATGGCCGGGAATGAAATGCACGCCTTCGGGGATATGCGGCGCCACCGCCTCGATCACCGCCTGCTTGACAGAGCCGACGTCGGTCACCGTCGCGCCCGGCTTCAGATGCGGCGCGATCTCGGCCGCGACCGCGCCCATGGCGCCGACCGGCACCGCCAGCACCACCAGGTCGGCACCCTCCACCGCCTCGGCGGCACTCTCGGTCACGCGATCGACCAGCCCGATCTGGCGCGCGGTCTCGCGGGTTTCGGGGCTGCGGGCATGGCCCACCACCTCGCGCGCCAGCCCGGCCTCGCGCATGGCCAGCGACATCGAGCCGGCGATCAGCCCCAGCCCGATCAGCGCCACCCGGTCATAGATCGCGGCCATCAGCGGCTCTCCGCGCGCTCGGCCATGAACTGGCCGATGACATGCGCCACGCGCCGGCAGGACGCCTCGTCGCCCACGGTGATGCGCAGGCATTGCGGCAGACCGTAGCCGGCGACGCGCCGCACGATCAGCCCCTGGGCCTTCAGATACTCGTCGCAGGCCCCCGCCGTCCCGGCATCGGCAAAGCGCGCCAGGATGAAATTCGCGCAAGAGGTGTCCGAGGGCACGCCCTTTTCGGCCAGCGCCTCGGCCAGCCAGGCGCGCATGCGGGCATTCTCGGCCTGGCAGCGGCCGATGTGCTCGCGGTCGCGCATGGCGGCCTCGGCGCCTTCCAGCGCGACATGGGACAGGTTGAAGGGGCCGCGGATGCGGTTCAGCACATCGACGATCTCGCGCGGACCATAGCCCCAGCCGACGCGCAAGCCCCCCAGACCGTAGATCTTGGAAAAGGTCCGGGTCATGAACACGTTCGGCAGCCGGGTCGCCAGCTCGGCGCCGCCGTCGTAATCCTCGACATATTCGGCATAGGCGGCATCGACCACCAGGATGGCCTGCGGCACGGCGCGGGCCAGCCGCTCCAGTTCCGGCAGGCCGATCATCGTGCCGGTCGGGTTGTTCGGGTTGGCGACGAAGATCAGCCGCGTGCGCTCGCTCGCGCCGGCGATCAGCGCCTCGACATCGGTCACCCGGTCGCGTTCGGCCACCTGCACCGGGGTCGCCCCCGCCGCATGGGCAGAGATGCGATACATCAGGAAACCGTGCTCGGTGAACAGCACCTCGGTTCCCGGCCCGGCATAGGCCTGGCAGAGGAAATGGATGATCTCGTCCGACCCGACGCCGCAGATGATGCGGTCGGGGTCCAGCCCATGCACCTCGCCGATGGCGGCGCGCAGCCCGGCATGGTCGGTATTGGGATAGCGATGCAGGGCATGGGCGGCGCGGATCACCGCCTCGCGCGCCTTGTCCGAAGGCCCGAAGGGGTTCTCGTTCGAGGAAAGCTTCACGACATTCTCGACTCCCGCCACCTTCGAGGCCCCGCCTTCGTAAAGCGAGATCTCCAGGATGCCGGGTTGCGGAGCGATGGTCGTCTGGTTCTGCGACATGGCGGCCCTCTTGCAAGCCCGGCCGTCTTAGCGCCCGCCGCAGGGCTTGGAAAGCCTTACCGCCGCGCCGGCGCTTTCACCGTTTTCCAAATACCCATGCGACGGCACCCCAAGGCGCCACCCCGGGTCTTCTTCCTTCCCGAAGACCCGGGCAACCTCGATCTGGCACAGGCGGCGCCGTCACTCGGCCGCCAGCGCCTTCTCCAGCTCGGGCAGGAAGCGGTTCTGGTAATCCTCGCGCACCAGCGGGCCGGCATGGCGATAAAGGATGCGGCCCGCGCCGTCGATGATGAAGGTCTCGGGCGGCGCGGTCACCCCCCAGTCGATCGCCACCCGGCCGCGCGGGTCGCTGGCCAGCGCGTGATAGGGGTCGCCATGTTCGGACAGAAAACCCAGCGCGGCGGATTCGGGATCCTTCAGGTCGACGCCATAGACCGGCAGCCGGGCGGAAAGCTCGGTCAGCGTCGGATGCTCGGCCCGGCAAGGCGGGCACCAGCTGGCCCAGAAGTTCACCAGCTTCACCCCCGGCTGGCGCAGCATGGCGTCCGTCAGCTGCGGCTTGCCGGGCAGCGTGCTCGCGCCGACCGGGGGCGCCTCGCGCCCGACCATGGCCGACGGCAGCGCATCGGGATCGTCGCGCAGCAGCGCCCAGCCGGCCAGCCCGGCGAAGCCGGCGAAGATCGCCACCGGCAGCAGCATCATCGGCGAGATTCTAGCCACGGCGTTCATACTCCTGCAATTCGCGACGGGCGCGGGCATTGGCCAGCACGGTCTGCACGATGATGCCGACCAGCAGCACCAGGCTCGCACCATAGGCGGCCAGGACGGTGGTGGCGTATTTGCCAAGCTCGGTCATGCGCGGTTCTCCCTTGCCAGCAGCGCGGCCAGACGGCGGCGGCGGATCTCGGTGCGGGTGCGGATCAGCAGCAGCGCCAGGAACAGCAGGAAAAAGCCCAGCATGGTCAGGTAAAGCGGATAGCGATAGACCGCCGACATCCGCTCGCCCGGCGCCAGCGACAGCGAGGCGCCCTGGTGCAGGCCCTGGTTCCAGAAATTCACGGCATAGCGCGACAGGAGCGCGAAGACCGAGCCCACGAGGCACAGCACCCCGGTCAGGTCGGCGGCGCTGTCGGGATCCTCGACCGCCGCCCACAGCGCCATGTAGCCCAGATAGAACAGGAACAGGATCAGGAACGAGGTCAGCCGCGGATCCCATTCCCACCAGGTTCCCCACATCGGCTGGCCCCAGATCGCTCCGGTGATCAGCGCGATCAGCGTCATCACCGCGCCCACCGGCGCCGCGGCCTTGGCGGCCAGGGCGCTGACATGGTGGCGCCGCACCAGCCAGATCAGCGAGGTGACCAGCATCATCAGCCAGATGTTGATCGCCATCAGCGCGGCGGGCACATGCAGGAAGATGATCTTGACCGTCGCGCCCTGCTTGTAGTCCTGGGGCGTCAGGAATCCCCAGACCAGCCCGGCGACGGTGCAGAGCGCCGCCCCCGCCACAACCCATGGCAGGATCGCGCCCGATACGCGCATGAACTTGACAGGGTTGGCATATTCCCAGATCGACATGATTGCTCCGTAAACCGGGCGCGCCGCCCGCTCAAGTGGCCAGAGGTCGTATTCACCGCAGATTGACGCGCAGCGCGGCGGCCGCGGCAAAGGGCGCCAGCGCCAGGGTGGCAAGCGTGATCGCGGCCAGGAAGACCAGCGGCGCGCCCGGATCGGCGCCCGCGGCGCCGCGCCGCACCGCCTCGGCGCCGAAGATCAGCGTCGGCACGTAAAGCGGCAGCACCAAGAGCGACAGCAGCAGCCCGCCGCGCCGCAGCCCCACCGTCACCGCCGCGCCGAAGGCGCCCAGCATCGACAGCGCCGGCGTGCCGAGGATCAGCGAGGCCACCAGCCAGGGATAGGCCGGCCCCGGCAGGTGCAGAAGCAGGCCGAAGACCGGCGCCGACAGCGCCAGCGGCAGGCCGGTGACCAGCCAATGCGCAAGCGCCTTGATCGCCACCGTCCCCTCCAGCGGCAGCGGCGCGGTCGCCAGCAGATCCAGGCTGCCATCCTCGAAATCCAGCGCGAAGATGCGGTCGAGCGACAGCAGGCAGGACAGCAGCGCCCCGACCCACAGGATGCCGGGCGCGATGCGCGACAGCGTGCCCCCTTCCGGGCCGACGCCGAAGGGGACCAGCGTGCAGACGATCAGGAAGAAGGCCAGCGCCAGCCCGAAGCCGCCTCCGGCGCGCGTGGCCAGCCGCAGGTCGCGGATCAGCAGCGCCTTCATCCGCCCGTTCCTGTCATCCGCCCGCTCCTGTCATCCGAATGCCTCATTGAAGCCGGCGGGGCGCGATTCGCGGCGGGTCTGCGTGGCGCGATAGGGGGCAAGGTCGATGATCTCGGCCTCGGGCATGCCCAGGTCGATATGGGTGGCGATCACCGCCGCGCCGCCCCGGCCCAGATGGGCGCGCAGCATGGCGGCGAACAGCGCCACCGAATCGCGGTCCAGCGACACCGTCGGCTCGTCGAGCAGCCAGATCGGCCGTCCCGTCACCATCAGCCGCGCCAGCCCCAGCCGCCGCTTCTGCCCGGCCGACAGCGCATGGGCCGGCCGCGAGGCCAGCTCGCGCAGGTTCATCGCCTCCAACGCGGCGGCGATGTCATGGCCGCCGAAGATCTCGGCCCAGAAACGCAGGTTCTCGGTCACGGTCAGCGCCGGCTTCAGCCCGTCGGAATGGCCGGCATAGGCGATGGCCTCCGGCGCCGTCTCGATCCTGCCGGCGACCGCCGGCTGCAGCCCGGCCAGCGTGCGCAGCAGCGTGGTCTTGCCGATGCCGTTCGGCCCGCGCAGCACCAGCGCCCGGCCGGGATCGAGTCCGAAGGAGACCCCTTCGACGGCGCGCAGCCCGCCCCGCGCCACGGCAAGGTCGCGGACCGCGAGCAGGCTCATAACGGGATCAGCGCACAGGCCACGCGCCGGCCCTCGGACAGTGTGACATTGTAGCTGCGCGCGGCCGAGGCCGAACTCATCGGCTCGGCCATCACGCCGGCGGCATCCAGCGCCGCGGTCAGGTCGCGCGGCGGAAAGGCGATCTCGGCGCCCATGCCCAGGAACAGCACGTCCACCTCGCCGGCCAGCGCCAGCAGCGGCTCGCGGTCGCCCAGCCCGCCCCAGGCGCGCACGCCCGCGGCGGTGACGATCACCGCGCCGTGATGCACCACGCCACCGACCCGGAAGAAGCCGGGGCCGTAGCCGTCCACCGGCACGGCCCCGGAGAATTCCGTGGGGGTCATCACCGCCATCAGGGCGCGTCCCGGAAGGCGGCGGGAATATCCTCGCCCGGCGTCTTCTCCTTGGGTCCGGGCTTGCTCCAGTCGCGCTTGACGCCCAGCCACAGCACGATGTTCTTGGCGACGTAGATGGTCGAATAGCAGCCGACGAACACGCCCCACAGCATGGCGAAGACGAAGCCGCGGATCACGTCGCCGCCGAAGATCATCATCGCGCCAAGCGCCAGCGCCGTGGTGACGGCGGTCATGATGGTGCGCGACAGCGTCTCGTTCACCGTCAGGTTCATCACGTCGATCAGCGGCATGGTCTTGAATTTGATCAGGTTCTCGCGCAGCCGGTCGAAGACGACCACGGTGTCGTTCACCGAATAGCCCAGCGTGGTCAGCAGCGCCGCGATGGTGGTCAGGTCGAACTTCAGCTGGAAGAGCGAGAAGATCCCCACCGTCAGCAGCACGTCATGCACGATCGAGACCACCGCCCCCAGCGCGAACTGCCATTCGAAGCGCAGCCAGATATAGAACATGATGCAGATGGTCGCGGCGCCCACCGCGTAGAAGGCGGTCTTGATCAGCTCTCCCGAGACCTTGGGGCCGACCGATTCCACCGCGGCGAAGACCACCTGCGGATCGACGGTCTGCAGCGCCGCCTCGACCTCGTTCAGTTGCTCGGGCGTGACCGAGCCGGTCTCGTCCGTGGTGCCGATGCGGATCATCGCCACATGTTTGCTGGCGCCGAAGCTCGGATCGAAGACCTCGGTGATCGAGACGTCGCCCAGGTCCAGCCCGTTCAGCGCCTGCCGGTAGTCGCCGACCTCGAAGGCGGTCGGACTTTCGGTGCGGATGGTGGTGCCGCCCTTGAAGTCGATGCCGAAGTTCAGCCCCATGACCAGCACCAGCACGACCGAGACGACCATGGCCAGGGCCGAGATGCCGAAGGTCAGCCATTGCCAGCGGAAGAAGTTGTAGCTGGTGTTGTCGGGAACGAGTTTCAGACGAAATGCCATGGTCCTGCTCCCTTACAAGATCAGCTCTTTGGGTTTGCGCCATTCCAGCCAGAGCACGATCAACAGGCGGGTCAGGTAGATCGCCGTGAAGACCGAGGTGACCAGGCCGATGGTCAGCGTGACCGCAAAGCCCTTCACCGGCCCGGAGCCGAGGAAGAACATCACCATCGCCGCGATGAAGCTGGTGACGTTGGCGTCGATGATCGCGCTCATCGCCTCGCTGAAGCCGTCGTCGATGGCCTTGGCCATGCGCTTGCCGGCGCGCAGCTCCTCGCGGATACGCTCGTAGATGATGACGTTGGCGTCGACCGCGGTGCCGACGGTCAGCACAATGCCGGCGATGCCGGGCAGCGTCAGCGTCGCCCCCATCATCGACATGACCGACAGGATCAGGATGACGTTCACGATCACCGCGACCGAGGCGAAGACACCGAACAACCCATAGCTCGCGACCATATAGGCCACCACCGCCACCGTGGCGATGATCGAGGACAGCCGGCCGGCGTCGATCGAATCCTGGCCCAGTTCCGGGCCGATGGTGCGTTCCTCCAGGAAGGTCATCTGCGCCGGCAGCGCGCCCGCGCGCAGCAGCACTGCCAGCTGCGTCGAGCCTTCGACGTCCATGGCGCCCGAGATCTGCCCCGAGCCGGTGGTGATCGCCTGCCGGATCACCGGCGCCGAGATCACCTGGTTGTCCAGCACGATGGCGAAAGGCTGGCCGATATTGGCCGAGGTATAGGCCCCGAACCGCTTGGCGCCCGAGGGGCCGAACCGGAAATCCACCGCCGGCGCGCCGTTTTGGTCGAAGCTCGGCCGGGCGTCGGTCAGATCCTCGCCGGTGACAACCGGATTCTCCTCGATGACGTAATAGACGCCGGGCTCGTCCATCGAGGGCAGCAGCACATTGCCGGTGCCGGGACGCGCATTGGCATCGGTGGTGCGGTTCACCACCGGGTTGAAGGTCAGTTTCGCCGTGGTGCCGATCAGCTGCTTCAGTTCCTCGGCCGAGCCGATGCCGGGCACCTGGATCAGGATGCGGTCCTTGCCCTGGCGCTGGATCGTCGGCTCGCGCGTGCCGACCTCGTCGATGCGGCGGCGGATAATCTCCAGAGACTGCTGCACGGTGCGGTCGTCGGTCGCGGCCTTCTCCGCATCCGAAAGCTGCACGGTCAGCCGGCTGCCCGAGGCCGAGATCGCCAGATCGCTCTGCCCGGCGCCGGTCAGCGAGGTGACGGGCGTGGCCAGGCCGCGGGCGATCTCGACCGCCTTGGCCATCTGCTCGGGATTGCCGATCTCGACCGTCAGCTGGCCGTCGGGGGCCTGGACCCGGCGGACGGCGCCGACCAGGTCGCGCTGCGCTGCTAGCGCGTCGCGCAGCTCGGGCCACAGCGAATCCATCCGGGCCTTGTAGACGTCCTGGACATGCACCTCGCCCAGCAGATGGGCGCCGCCGCGCAGGTCGAGGCCCAGATTGACCAGGCCCGAAGGCAGCCAGTCCGGCCAGCCGGCGCGGGCCTGGGTCTCTTCCTCGGTTGCGAAACCGTTGCGCTCGGCGGCGGTGACGGCGTCGTTATGCTGCTCGACCCGGTTGTAGAACAGGTTCGGCATCGCATAGAGCAGACCCAGGCCGATGAGGGCGAGGATCAGCAGACGCTTCCAGAAGGGGATGTCCAGCATGGTCGGGATGGCGGCCTTCAGTTGTTGGCGGCGGCGGGCTGGGTGCGATTCACCAAGCCGGTGATGGTCGAGCGGATCACGCGGACCTTGACGCCCGGCGCGATCTCGACCTCAAGCTCATTGTCGCGGATCGAGGTGATCTTGCCCACCAGGCCGCCCTGGGTGACGACCTCGTCGCCCTTCTTCAGCGCCTCGATCAGGGCGCGATGTTCCTTCATGCGCTTCTGCTGCGGCCGGATCATCAGGAAATACATGATCACGAAGATCAGGACCAACGGCAGGAACGAGGCGATGCTGGCGGCCCCCGAAGGCGCTCCGGCGGCCTGGGCATGGGCGGCGGTCACGAACATGGATTGATCCCTTTGCAAGCGTTCTCCGGGCCATCCCCCGGCGGAATTGGCGCGCACCCTATCCGCGGGACCGCGGGATGGCAAGAAAGCCGGAACGACAAGACGGCCCCGACGGACGACCCGGCAAACCGGCCCGGCGGCGTGGACATGCGGGCCGGGCTGTGGCAGGTCGGACGGGATCCTTTCCGAAAGGCGGCATCATGGCACAGGACACGGCGACACAGGACACGGCCAGCCGGGATACGGCACGGGCGCCCCATCCGGCGCTGACCCGCGAGGAGAGCGACCGCACCGGCATCCGCCGCCTGCTGGCGATCATGGCGGCGCTGCGCGACCCGCAGACCGGCTGTCCCTGGGACATCGAGCAGGACTTCGCCTCGATCGCGCCCTATACCATCGAGGAGGCGCATGAGGTCGCAGACGCCATCGCCCGCCAGGCCTGGGACGAGCTGCCGGGCGAGCTGGGCGACCTGCTGCTGCAGGTGATCTTCCATGCCCAGATGGCCGACGAGGCCGGGATGTTCGACTTCGCCGAGGTGGTGGCGAAGATCTCGGACAAGATGATCGACCGGCATCCGCATATCTTCGGCGACGAATCCCGCGACAAATCGGCCGAGCAGCAGGTCCGCGACTGGGAGGCGATCAAGGCCCGAGAGCGCGCCGCCAAGGCCGAAAAGGGCGTGCTGGACGGCGTGGCGCTTGGCCTGCCGGCGCTGACCCGCGCGGTCAAGCTGCAGAACCGCGCCGCCCGCGTCGGCTTCGACTGGCCCGGCCCGGCCGGTGTGCTGGACAAGATCGTCGAGGAAAGCCGCGAGCTGGTCGAGGCCAGGGACAGCGCCGATCACGCCCATTTGACCGAGGAATTCGGCGATCTGATGTTCGTGATGGCGAATCTGGCCCGGCACCTGCAGATCGACCCCGAGGAGGCGCTGCGTGCCGCCAATGCCAAGTTCACCCGCCGCTTCCAGGCCATCGAGGCGGCGCTGGCCACCCAGGGCCGCCGCCCCGAGGACAGCGACCTGGCCGAGATGGATGCGCTTTGGGATCGCGCCAAGGCGGCCGAGCGCGAATAGGCCGGTCGCGCGCGCCCCACGCCCGCGGTCAGGCCGGGACCATGACCTCGGCCAGCGCGGCGTCATAGACCGCCAGCGCCTCGGCGCGGTCGCGGGCCCGCGAGGCGCCTTCGGAAAGCTGCCGCCGCCAGCCGCGCGCGCCCGGCCGGCCGTGGAACAGTCCCAGCATGTGCCGCGTCACTTGATGCAGCCGCCCGCCCGCCGCCAGATGCGCCTCGACCAGTTCGCGCAGCGCCTGCGCCGCCGCGAGCGGATCGGCAAAGCGCGGCGCCTCGTTCCAGAGCCGGTCGGCCGCGCCCAGCATGTCCCAGGGCTGGTGATAGGCGGCGCGCCCGACCATCACCCCGTCCATCATCCGCAGATGCTCGCCCACCGCGTCGAGCGAGGCGATGCCGCCATTCACCGACAGGTGCAGGTCGGGAAAGTCCCGCTTCATGCGATGCACCAGCGGATAGTCCAGCGGCGGGATCTCGCGGTTCTCGCGCGGCGACAGGCCCTGAAGCCAGGCCTTGCGGGCATGGATGGTGATGCGGCGCACGCCGGCCTCGCGCATCCGGCACAGGAAATCCGGCAGCACCGCCTCGGGGTCCTGCTCGTCCACGCCGATGCGGCATTTCACCGTGACCTCGACCGGGCTGGCCGCGATCATCGCCGCGACGCATTCCACGACCAGCTCGGGCCGGGTCATCAGCACGGCGCCGAAGCAGCCCGACTGCACCCGGTCGCTGGGGCAGCCGACATTCAGGTTGATCTCGTCATAGCCCCAATCGGCGCCGATCCGCGCCGCCTCGGCCAATTGCCCGGGATCCGAGCCGCCCAGTTGCAGCGCCAGCGGATGCTCGCCCGCGTCGTGGTCCAGCAGTTTTGCGCGGTCGCCGAAAACCAGCGCCGGGGCGGTCACCATTTCGGTATAAAGCAGGGTGCGGCGCGACAGCAGGCGGTGGACGCGGCGGCACAGGCTGTCGGTCCAGTCCATCATCGGGGCCACGGAAAACCGCGCCGCCTCCGCGATACCGTTCTTGTGGACCGTGGTCATGCGCCTGGACTGCCTGATTGCGATGGTACCGCCTCCCCGGCTCGAACGGGGGACCTCTAGATCCACAATCTAGCGCTCTAACCAACTGAGCTAAGGCGGCACAGGCGGGTATCTAGCGCCAGCCACCGGCCGGCGCAAGCCCGTCTTGCCGCTTTTTGCCATGCGGGGTAAGGAAAATCCTCATAGCCAAAGGCCAGCCGGCAGGAGAGCAGCATGAGCATCAACAGCGAAAGCAATATCGCCGCGAATCTTCAGATCGGCCCCACCGATCGCGGCATGGTCCGCATCTATGTCGAGGCCGAAGGCGTCGACCTGCCGCTGGATTTCGATCCCGACGAGGCCGAGGAAATCGCCGAGGAACTGCTGGCCGCGGCCGAGGCGGCGCGCAGCATGGGCGCACCCGGCAAGGGCGGCGGCGGCAAGCCCGGCAAGGATGTCAGGAAGCCGCGCCGCTGATTCCCAGCGGATCGGTCAGCGCCAGCAGCCGCGCGGTCGAGACCCGGGCGATGTCGCGCAGCAGCCGGCTGCGCCGGGCGCCGGCCAACCGCGTCTCGGGCGCCATGCGCACCAGTTCCGCGCCCCAGGAATCGGCGCGGATCAGGCCCGAGCCCGCGGGCAGCAGGTCTTCGGGAAAATCCGCGTCCACCGCCCAGAAGAAGCGGTCGCAGAATTCCAGATAGCCCTGCCATTTCCGGTCGGCGACGAAATCGGCCCGGCAGCTCTTGCATTCCACCACCCAGATCTCGCCCTTGGGCGAAACCGAGATCACGTCGACCCGCAGCCCGCCCGCGGGCACGAACTCCGCCAGCGCCGCATGGCCGATCCCGGTCAGCATCCGCGCCACGCCGCGCGCCAACCGCTGGCCCGGTTTCACCGGCAGGGTTTCGGTCATGGGATCGGGGTTCGGCATGGCCGAACCATGAACGAAGCGTAAACATCTTGCAAGCCCGGCCGCAGGGATCTTGCGGCGCGGCCCCCCCTCGCCTATCTGCGTGACTGGCGGGTTTCTGCTCTTCTCGTGTGTGGCCTCTTTTTCCACTGGCCTATAACTTCACCGAGGGGGCTGGCTCTGTCGGGGCTCTGGTCCCGTTATCCGGCTCCCACCTGGACATCCAGGCTTTCGGGGAAACTAGCGCTGCCACGGCCGCTGCGGTTCCCGCCACCCCTTCCCGAACCTCGACGGCTGGGCGGATGCGTCGCGCCGGACAAAAAAGGGCGGCCCGAAGGCCGCCCGAGAGAGAGAGAAGGGATTTGCCGGTCGATCAGAAACCGTAGACCAGCGACACGCCCAGCGTGTTGTCGGTGCGGGTCGCGCGGTCCGAGACATACTCGGTCTTGTACGAAACCCGGGTCGCGAAGGCATCCGTCATCTTGAAGTTCAGGCCCAGCTCGTTGGTCGCGGTATCGTTGGCGTCCGAGGTCAGGTAGTCGGTATCGTTGGTGATGAAGAACTGGTCGTTGATCTTGTGGTAGAAGCGCGACGACAGCAGGTAACCGACTTCGGTGTTGGTGTTGTATTCATAGGTTTCGGCCACCGGGTCGATCACGTCCACGGCCTTGGTGTAGCGCACGCCGACGGCGGCCTGCACGCGCCAGGCGGTGGTGTCGTTGTTGATCACGCGATAGCCCGGACCGACGCCGAAATAGGCGTCCCGCTTCAGGCGGCCGTCCAGATCATCGAAGGTCTCGTCATCGGCCAGGGTGACCGGGTTGTTGGCCAGCGCATCGGTGGTCAGGCGACCCAGCGCGAAACCGTAGAAGCGGTCGTTGATGTCATACATGCCTTCGTAGATGACATAGGTCTTTTCGGTATCCTTGTCGCCGGCGTTGTTCTCGCCGTATTCAAGCAGGATACCGACCGATTGCGAGAAGCGGCCCTGATTGGCCGACAGCCGGCCGGACAGGCTGAAGTCCTGGTTCTCGCTGTTGCCGGTGCGGCCGACATAGCTCAGCGCGACCGAGCCGAACAGGCCTTCGCGGCGCTCCGGATTGCCGAAGCGATAGGCGTCGGACGAACGGTCGAAATCGTCGCGAACCGCCTCTTCGACGTCCTTCATCTGTTCGTTGACCGAGGAGATGCCGGTGGCATTGGCGCCCGTGCTGATTTCCGACTGCGCGAAGGCGGGGGCCGCGAAGGCGGTCGCAAGGGCGGTAGCGCCGGCGAGGTAAGCAAGCGTTTTCATCTTGGATCAGTCCTTTTTTCGAACCGTTTCGTGTCCGTGACCCCGGCCTTCCGGCGCCACGAGCATCTCTGCTGGCTCAGAGGTAGAACTGGGACACCTCTGGATAAAGAGGCCGTGAAAACCCCGGAGAAGCTCTCAAAAACGTGAAAAGACCGCGGAATTTCGCCGTTGGCGGAAATATGACCATCCGAAATCGTGATGAAACCATTTCGCGGAAAGGTTGCGGCGGCGTTTGTGACACAAGTTCAGAAGGTAATAGGGCACCGCAACCTCACGAAGCATGAAAGCCCTGCAACAGAACCATGCAGCCCGGGGTGCTGCACAAAAAAAAGGCAGCGCTTCTGCGCTGCCTTGCCGGTCAGATTGTTGCGTCAGGTCCACAGTCCGGACGCAAAAATGCAGCGGTTCCGTGATTGCCCGGGCGGTCCGCTCAGCGCGAGACCGTGCCCGCGGATGCGGGAACCGCGGCGGGCGCCGGCGCGGGCCGGCGGCGAATCCGTTGCCGGTGGCCGCCGCGCGGCCCCTCGCCCTGGGCCATCAGCATCACCCGGATGCCGAACTGCACCCCGGAAAACAGGATGGTGTGAAAGACCGTCAGCATCAGCACGGCGATCCAGCCGCCGCGTGTCGCGCTGGTCAGATGCCGCAAACCGGCCACGTCCAGCGCCAGCAGCAGGCCGGTGAAGACCAGCGCCAGCGCAAAGCCGATGGCGATGCTGACGATATAGAGCCGGATGAGCTGCGGCATCTGCTTTCCCCAAGCTGGACGAACCGCGCCATTCTAGCGCGATCGCCGCGCCTCGGGCAGGAAAAATGCGCGGCGCGTCAGAATGCCTCGGGCCGCGCCTCGCGGGCCATATGGTCCAGCACGGCATTGACGAATTTCGACTCGCGCCCCTCGGCGAAGAAGGCCTGCGCCAACTGCACATATTCGGTGATCACCACCCTGGGCGGGGTCTTCGGGGTCACCAGTTCGGCTCCGGCGGCACGAAACACCGAGCGCAGCACCGGGTCGATGCGGTCGATCGGCCATTTCGCCACCAGCGCCCGGTCGGTCATCTGGTCGATCTTCGACTGCCAGGTGACGGCATCGTCGATGATGCGGGCGAACAGTGCCAGATCCGCCTCGGCCGAGACGATGTCCTGGTCCTCGCCCTCGCGGCCGATGCGCCAGTTCAGGAACTCGCGCTGGACGCGGTCGGCGGAATGGCCGGCCGCCTCCATCTGGAACAGCGCCTGCACGGCATAAAGCCGCGCCGCGGCGGCCCGGGCCTGCCGGGCCTCGCGGTCGGCGGAATTGCGTTTGTCGCCTGTCTTGCTCATGCGCCCCTCGGCCCGTCGATTTCGCCGGCCAGCTTGATCACGTCGCGCGGCGCCCCCGCATCGCCGCGTGGCGATTGCGCCTGCCAGCGGCGTTTCAGCGCTACCAGATGCAGCGCGGCCGCAGCGGCGCCGCCGCCCTTGTTCTGGCCGTCCGGGTCGGCGCGGACCTCGGCCTGCCGGTAATTCTCGACCGTCAGGATGCCATTGCCGATGCAATGGCCCTGCAGCCCCAGCAGGGTGATGCCGCGCGAGCTGTCGTTGCAGACCGTGTCGTAATGCGTGGTCTCGCCCCGGATCACGCAACCCAGCGCGACATAGCCGTCATAGAGCCCGCGCGCGGCGGCCAGGCCGATGACGGTCGGAACCTCCAGCGCGCCGGGCACCTCGACCAGATCCACGGCCGCGCCGGCCTCGGCCGCGACCTTGCGCGCGCCGGCGATCAGCCCGTCGGCGATCTGGCGGTAATAGGGCGCGACCACGATCAGCAGCCGCGCGCCGCCCTCGATACGGGGCAGCGGCAATTGGTAATGTTCGATGCTGGCGGCCATCAGGTCACTCTTGGGGAATCGGACGGCTGGAATGGATCGAAAGCCCGTAGGCGTCAAGCCCGACCACCTTGACCGGCGCCGAATTGGTCAGCAGCACCAGTTCGGACAGGCCGAGCGCCGAGAGGATCTGCGCCCCGAGCCCGTATTGCCGGATCACATGCGACGACACCTCGTCCTGGCGCGGCAGCCGCGGTTCCAGGTCGCGGAACAGCACCACGACCCCCCGCCCCTCCTCGGCGATGAGGCGCATGGCGGCGCCCAGGCTGCCGGCGGATTCGCGGCCGATGCCCAGCACGTCATGCAGCGGGTCCAGGACATGCATGCGCACCGGAACCGGGCCGGGCGTGGTCAGGTCGCCCTTGGTCAGCACGATATGCTCGGCGCCGGTGGTCTCGTCGGCGAAGATGCGCATCATCCAGTCGCCGCCATGCGTCGAATGCACGGCGCGCTGGCCGCGCTCGGCGATCAGGTTGTCGTGGCGGCGGCGATAGGCGATCAGGTCGCTGATTGTGCCGATCTTCAGCCCGTGCTTCTGGGCGAAGGCCACCAGATCCGGCAGCCGCGCCATGCTGCCGTCCTCGTTCATGATCTCGCAGATCACGCCCGCCGGGTTCAGCCCGGCCAGGCGCGAAATGTCCACCGCCGCCTCGGTATGGCCGGCGCGGACCAGCACGCCGCCGTCGCGCGCCCGCAGCGGGAAGATATGGCCGGGCGTGGCGATGTCGGCCGCGCCCTTGGTCGGGTCGATGGCGATCGCGATGGTATGGGCGCGGTCATGGGCCGAGATGCCGGTGGTCACGCCCTCGCGCGCCTCGATCGACATGGTGAAGGCGGTCTCGTGGCGGCTGGAGTTCTTCGAGCTCATCAGCGGCAGCCCCAGCGCGTCGATGCGCGCGCCGGGCATCGACAGGCAGATCAGCCCGCGGCCGTGGGTGGCCATGAAGTTCACCGCGTCGGGCGTGGCCATCTGCGCCGGGATCACCAGGTCGCCCTCGTTCTCGCGGTCCTCGTGGTCCACCAGGATGAACATCCGGCCGTTGCGGGCCTCGTTGATGATCTCCTCGGTCGGAGAGATGGCGCTCGACCAGTCCCGCTCGACCTCACCCGGCTTGTCATATTGCATCCGCAACTCCTGCAAAGAACCGCTGGCCGCTGACGAAACCCGCCAGCCCGCCCGCCGCCATCATCTCACGTTCGTGATCGGTCTCGCCGATCATCAGCACCGCATCCCCGGGCAGGCCCTCGGCCCGCAACCAGGCCTTCATCCTGTCCCGCATCGCCGACCAGGGGGTGCCGAAATGCGGCAGATCCTGGACCGATCGCGCCCCGATTTGCATCGCCAGCGCCGCCGGCGCAAGCCCCGGTCCGCAGCCCAGATGCGGCACGGCCGCGCTTTGCGCGATGCGGGCGCATTCCGCCTGGCCCAGCCGCTGCTGGGGGCGGAACACGCCAAGCGCGTTGCTGGAATAAAGGAAAGCCACCAGATCCCGGCCCGTCGTGGCCCGCACCCCGGCATAGGTCTTGTAGTCGAGGCCCAGTTCCCTGGCCCGGCGGACCTGCATCCGCACCACCTCGACCGGCAGCCGCGCGCCCAGCAGCTCGCGCCGCGCCACCGCCCAGGCATGGGCATGAAAGCCGCTGGCGGGGCCGGGGCCGCGGTTATGGCCGATTCCCGCCATCACCCCGCCTCGGCCAGCCGCGCCACATAGCGGGCCAGCGTGTCGATTTCCAGGTTGACGCCATCGCCGACCCGGGCTTCGCCCCAGGTGGTCACCGCCTGGGTATGCGGGATGACGTTGACGCCGAAGCGGGCGCCCTCGACCTCGTTCACCGTCAGCGAGGTGCCGTTCAGCGCCACCGAGCCCTTGGGCGCGATGAAGCGGGCCAGCGCCTCGGGCGCGCGGAAGCTGATGCGGGTGCTGTCGCCCTCGTCATGCATCTCCTCGATCACCGCGACGCCGTCGACATGGCCCGAGACGATGTGGCCGCCCAGCTCATCCCCGACCCGCAGCGCGCGTTCCAGGTTCAGCCGCTTGCCCGGCGCCCAGCCGTTGGCGCCGATATTGGTCTTGGAGAGCGTCTCGGCCGAGATGTCGACGTCGAACCAGTCGGCGCCCTTCTCGATCACCGTCAGGCAGACGCCGTCGCAGGCGATCGAGGCGCCCAGCTCGACCCCGGTCATTTCGTAATGGCAGGAAATGCGCGCCCGCATGTCGCCGCGCATCTCGACGCGCGAAACTTCGCCGATATCCGTGATGATGCCGGTAAACATGGCCGTCCCCTTTGTCCGATGGCAGAGAACTAGAGCCTTGCCGCCCGATCTTCAAGCAAAGCCGCAACAGAGCTTAAGCCGCGTTAAGCGAGATTCGGGAAAGGTCGTGACAGCGGTCGGGTTTTCATGCATCAGGAAAGGACGATCCCGGTGGTAGGCTCCGCCTGTAGCGAAAAGCCGAAAACCCATGTTCAGCAGCCCAAGGTCTTGACCGTCTGATACCATGACCGGATCCCTTACTCTTCGCGCCGCCCAGCAGCCGGCGCGCCAGCAAGTCGCCGGAACCTCGCGACCGGCGGGACATCTCATGGCGCCCGTCGCCGCAACCGCCGCCCTGCCGGCGCCGAAGCGCGTGTTCCTGATGCTGCAGGGGCCGCATGGCCCGTTCTTCGACCGCGTCGGCCGCCTGCTCCGCGACACCGGGTCGCAGGTCTGGCGCGTCAGCTTCAACGCCGGCGACGAATTCTTCTGGTCCGACCCGCGGCGGCTGATCCGCCATGCCGGCCGCCCCGAGGACTGGCCCGAGCATCTGGACCGCATCATCACCGAAAAGGGCGTGACCGACATCGTGCTTTACGGCGATGTGCGCCCGATCCACGCCGCGGCGCGCAAGGCGGCGCAGCGCTACGACCTGGTGCTGCATGTCTTCGAGGAAGGCTATCTGCGCCCGTTCTGGATCACCTATGAACGCGGCGGCTCGAACGGCCATTCGGCGCTGATGCGCATCCCCCTGCGCGAGATGCGCAACGCCCTGCGCAACCGGATGGGCGAGATGAACCGCCCGCCGGCGCATTGGGGCGACATGCGCCAGCACAAGTTCTACGGCGCGCTCTACCATTTCTTCGTGCTGGTGGCGAACCGCCGCTATCCCGGCTATCGCACCCATCGCCAGATCGGCGTGTTCCGGGAGTTCCGGCTGAACCTGCGGCGCTTCCTGCTGACCCCCCTCGACGCCGTGGCCCGCATAGGCGAGGCCAAGGCGGTGCGGCGCGGCGGCTTTCCCTATATCCTGGTGCTGATGCAGCTCGAACATGATTCGAATTTCGTCGCCCATTCGCCCTATGCCCGCATGTCGGACTTCACCGACGAGGTGCTGACCGAATTCTCCCGCTGGGCACCCCGCCACCACCGCGTGGTCTTCAAGGCCCACCCGCTCGAGGACGGGCGCGGCGGCATCCGCCAGGCCATCCAGGACAAGGCCCGCGCCCTGGGGATCGAGGATCGGGTGCATTTCGTCCGCGGCGGCAAGCTGGCGCGGCTGATGAACCAGGCCCGTGCGGCGATCACCGTCAATTCGACGGCGGCGCAGCAGGCGCTGTGGCGCGGCCTGCCGGTCAAGGCCATGGGCCGGGCGGTCTTCGACAAGCCGGGCCTGGTCTCGGACCAAAGCCTGGCGGAGTTCCTGCACGATCCGCGCCCGCCGCGGGCCGTGGCCTATCGGCGCTATCGCGATTTCCTGCTGGAAAGCAGCCAGGTGCCGGGCGGCTATTACGCGGCGCGCTCGCGCGCCCACGCGCTGCGCATCGTCGTCGACATGATGCTGGCACCCGAAGACCCCTATCAGGCGCTTTTCGCCGGACGTGGCCAGTATCGGCAACAGATGGGCGACAAGGACGATTGACCAGGGCAAAAATATGGAAAAGCCCGCCGTGCTGGGCTAACCTGCCGCAAAAGACGGCAGCGATCCGGGAATCGCACGAGAGGACAGGAGTAACAGTTTGACTCAAGCGAGTTTTTCACCCGTTCGGTGCGGACCGGCCTTGCTCCGGCCGCGCTCTTTTGCCACCCGCATGGCGCAGGTCGCGCTTCTCGGGGCGGCGCTTCTGGTCTCGGCCTGTGGCCTGCCGCGCTCCGGTCCCACCAAGGGCGAGATCCTCTCGGGCTCGGTCGAAAAGGGCGGCAGCTCGCATATCGTGAATGTCGATGACCGGGTGAACCGGGCGGCGAACTACACCCCCGCCTACGGCTTCTCCTCCGATTTCCGTGCCGCCGGCCAGGTGGGCGCCGACGAGGTCCGTCCCGGCGACGTGCTGGGCCTGCAGATCTGGGAAAACGTCGATGACGGGCTGCTGGCCTCGATGGGGCAAAGCTCGACCGCGCTGACCGAACTGCAGGTGGACAGCCAGGGTTATATCTTCGTGCCCTATGCCGGCCGCATCCGCGCTGCCGGCAACAGCCCCGACGAGCTGCGCCGCATCATCACCCAGAAGCTGGAAACCCAGACCCCCGACCCGCAGGTCATGGTGACCCGCGTCGCCGGCGACGGCGCCACCGTCTCGGTCATGGGCAAGGTCAATGGCCAGGGCGTCTATCCGATCGAGCGCCCGACCCGCTCGCTCTCGGCCATGCTGTCGAAGGCCGGCGGCGTCTCGATCGAGCCCGAGATCGCGGTGGTCACCGTGAAGCGCGGCAATTCCAGCGGCAAGGTCTGGCTGCGCGACCTTTATTCCAATGCGCGCAACGACATCGCGCTGCGTCCCGGCGACGTGATCCTGGTCGAGGAGGACGAGCGCAGCTTCACCGCGCTGGGTGCGCTTGGCGGCCAGACCAAGGTGCCGCTCGGCAACGAGCAGATCAACGCCATCGAGGCGGTGGCCATGGTCGGTGGCCTCAGCACCCAGCTGGCCGATCCGAAGGGCGTCTTCGTCCTGCGCGACGAGCCGCAGACCGTCGCCCGCGCCGTGCTTGGCCGCAACGACATCTACGGCACGCAGCGCGTCGCCTATGTGCTCGACCTGACCAAGCCGGACGGCATGTTCCTGGCGCGTGACTTTGTCATCCGCGACAGCGACACCGTCTACGTGACCGAGGCGCCCTTCGTGCAATGGCGCAAGACCCTGCAATCCATCCTGGGCACCGCCACCGAGGTCGGCGCCGCCGACAGCGCCTTCCGGTAAGGCGCATGGAACCAGAGACCAAGGCCGCCGGGGATTCCCGGCGGCTTTTCGTATTCAATGCCGGTTTTTTCACCCGCCCGCGCCTGCGCCGCATCCTGGAACTGGCGGGCTGGTCGCCGCGCCTGGGCCTTCCCGGCCCGGGGGATTGCGTCGGCATCTGGGGCGCCAGCCCGACCGCCTGGCGCGGCAAGGCCATGGCCGCGCGGCGCGGCGGCCGGCTGGTGCATGTCGAGGATGCCTTCCTGCGCTCGGTCCTGCCCGGCCGCGCCCGCGGCGCGGTCGCCAGCCGCGGTCCCATCGGCTTGCTGATCGACCCGATCGGGCTGCATTTCGACCCCGGCGCGCCCTCGCTGATCGAAACGCTGGTGCGCGATCCCGACACCCTGGCGCTGCGACAGGCCGCGCGCGCCGCCATCGACCGGCTGATCGCCGCGGATCTGTCGAAATACAACGCCCATCTGCCGCAGGCCGCGCCGCCGCCGTCCGGCTATGTCCTGGTGATCGACCAGACCCGCGGCGATGCTTCGCTGCTGGGGGCGGGGCGCGCGGATTTCCTGGCGATGCTGCAGGCCGCCCGCGACGAGAATCCCGGCCTGCCGCTGGTGGTCCGCAGCCATCCCGAAACCGCCGCCGGCCTGCGCCCCGGCCATGTCGGCCCTGCCGACCTGCGCCCCGGCGAGCGGTTCTGCGACGGGCCCGTCTCGCCCTGGGCGCTGCTGCGGGGGGCGGCGCGGGTCTATGCCTGGTCCTCGCAGCTGGGTTACGAGGCGATCCTGGCCGGCCACCGCCCCCGCATCTTCGGCCAGCCGTTCTATGCCGGCTGGGGCCTGTCCGACGACCGGCACGCCTTTCCCCGCCGCGAACCCGCCCCGGTCGAGGCGCTGTTCGCGGCCAGCCATCTGCGCGCGCCGGTCTGGTACGATCCCTGTCTGGACCGGCTCACCGATTTCGAGGGCGCGCTGCGCCAGATCGAGGCCGAGGCCCGCGCCTGGCGCCAGGACCGCGACGGCCATCGCGCCTATGGCATCCGGCTGTGGAAGCGCCCCTTCGTCGCGCGCTTCTTCGGCAGCGGCAAGGGCGTCCGCTTCGTCGCCAAGCCCGACCCGCAAGTCACGCTCGCCTGGGCCAACCGCGCCGCCGAAGTGCCCGGCGCGCTGCGGATCGAGGACGGCTTCATCCGCTCGCGCGGCCTGGGTGCGGCGCTGGTGCCGCCGCTGTCACTGGTGGCGGACGACCTGGGCATCTATTACGATCCCGGCCGCGAAAGCCGCTTCGAGCGGCTGATGGCCGAGCCGGTGCCGCCCGGCGGGCGCGATCGCGCCATGCGGCTGGCCCGGCTGCTGGCGCAATCCGGCATCACCAAATACAACCTCGCCGGCTCGCCCCCGGCCCTGCCGGCCGGCCACCGCATCCTGGTGCCCGGCCAGGTCGAGGACGACGCCTCGATCCGCCTCGGCGCCGGGGAGGTGCGCACCAATCTGGCGCTGCTGCAGCGCGCCCGGGCCGAGAACCCCGACGCGGTGCTGGTCTACAAGCCGCATCCCGATGTCGAGGCCGGGCTGCGCCCCGGCCTGATCCCCGAGGCCGAGATGGCGCGCCTTGCCGATGTCGTTGCCCGCAATGCCGGCGCCGATGCGCTGATGGCGCAGGTCGACCAGGTCTGGACCATGACCTCGACCCTGGGCTTCGAGGCCCTGCTGCGCGGCCTGCCGGTGACCACGCTGGGCGCACCCTTCTATGCCGGCTGGGGGCTGACCCGCGATCTGGGCCGGATCCCCGAACGCCGGCGGGCACAGGCCGATCTGGCGACGTTGGCGCATTGCGCCCTGATCGCCTATCCGCGCTATTTCGACCCGGCCAGCGGGCTGCCCTGCCCGCCCGAGACCGCCGTGGCGCGACTCTGCGATCCGGCGTTCGGCGGCGCGGGCGGTGCGGCGGTGCGGTTGCTCGCCAAGGCGCAGGGGGCGTTCAGCAGCTATGCCTGGATCTGGCGGCGCTAGTCGCGCAGCCAGCGATGCATCAGGTCGGGCCCGATCCGCCGCGCCTCGACCAGGTGGAAACGCGGCGCCTCGGCCAGGCGCTCCAGCCCCAGCGCGGCAATCCCGGCCCGGCCGTCGCTGCCCAGCACCAGGCCGGCACCGTAGCCGATCAGCTGATCGACCATGCCGGCCCGCAGCAGGCCGGCCGCCAGCACCCCGCCGCCTTCGCAGAAGACGCGGGTCAGGCCCCGCGCGCCAAGCTCGGCCATGAACTGCTCGGGCCGGCCCGCGACCTGCCAGAGCGGGCCATGCTCGGATCCCTCGGCCGGCAGTTCGGGCAAGGGGCGCGACGATACCACGATGCGCACCGGCTGCCGCACCGGGCCGAAGCCGCGCACGTTCAGTCCCGGCCGGTCAGCGCGCGCGGTCTCGCCGCCGACCATCACCGCGTCATGGCCCAGGCGCAGCGCATGGACATGGCGACGCGCCTCGGGCCCGGTGATCCACTGGCTTTCGCCCGAGGCGGTGGCGATGCGGCCGTCGAAGCTGGTGGCCAGTTTCAGCGTCAGCATCGGCCGGCCGCGCTGGATGCGGCTGAGGAAGCCGCGCTGGACATCGCGCGCCTCGGCCTCGCAGATGCCCTCGGTCACCGCGATGCCGGCGGCGCGCAGGATGGCATGGCCGCGCCCGGCGACGCGCGGGTCGGGATCGGTCAGGGCGGTGACGACGCGGACGACGCCCGACCGCACCAGCGCCTCGGCGCAGGGCGGGGTCTTGCCGTGATGGGCGCAGGGTTCCAGCGTGACATAGGCGGTGCCGCCGCGCGCCGCCGCGCCGGCCTGGGCCAGCGCCATCGCCTCGGCATGCGGCCGTCCGCCGGGCTGGGTCCAGCCGCGTCCGACCACGATGCCGTCGCGGACCAGCACGCAGCCCACCGCCGGATTCGGCCAGACATTGCCCAGGCCCCGCCGCGCCAGTGCCAGCGCGTGCCGCATGTGGCGCCGGTCGCTCACTCCTCGGCGGCGCCCGGCCGCAGTTCCGAGACGAACTTGTCGAAATCGTCCGCCGCCTGGAAATTCTTGTAGACGCTGGCGAACCGCACATAGGCCACGGTGTCGATCCGGGCCAGCGTCTCCATCACGATCTCGCCGATGACCTTCGAGGGGATGTCGGTGTCGCCCATGCTTTCCAGCCGCCGCACGATGCCCGAGATCATCTGGTCGATGCGCTCGGGCTCGATCGGCCGCTTCTGCATGGCGATGCGGATCGAGCGCTCCAGCTTGGTGCGGTCGAAATCCTCGCGCCGGCCGCTGGACTTGACCACCACCAGGTCGCGCAGCTGTACCCGCTCATAGGTGGTGAAGCGCCCGCCGCAGGCCGGGCAGAACCGCCGCCGCCGGATGGCCACGTTATCCTCGGCCGGACGCGAATCCTTGACCTGGGTATCCACATTTCCGCAGAACGGACAGCGCATCCCTTGTTCCCCCAAAGCCCCAAACCGCTGCCAGTATAGGCAAGCCCAAATCGCTTGGGTAGGCCCGATGATGCACCCACAAGATCGGCCATGCCGGCGTGCCGGGTGACGTAACGGCACCTGGCGGGTCGGGCCCGGATCGGCGGCGAAAGCGGCGCTGCCGTCTCGACAGGGTGGCGGGGCCGTGCGACATTCCGGTCGTCGGCCGCCGGGAAACGGCCGATCAATGCGGAGGAACTCATGAAAAAAACCAACCAGTTCGACCGGCGCGCCTTCCTGACCCGCGCCACGGTTGGCGGCGCCACGGCGGCCGCCGGCGCGGCGCTGGCCGCGCCCGCCATCGCGCAGGAGATGCCCGAGGTGAAATGGCGCCTGACCTCGGCCTTTCCGAAGTCGCTGGACACCATCTATGGCGGCGCCGAAGTGCTGTCGAAACACCTGTCCGAGGCCACCGACGGCAAGTTCCAGCTGCAGGTCTTCGCCGGCGGCGAGATCGTGCCCGGCCTGCAGGCCCAGGACGCGGTCACCGACGGCACGGTCGAGGCTTGCCACACCGTCGGCTATTACAGCTGGGGCAAGGATCCGACCTTCGCCTTGGGTTCGGCCGTGCCCTTCGCGCTGTCGGCCCGGGCGATGAACGCCTGGCAATATCATGGCGGCGGCATCGACCTGTATAACGAGTTCCTGGCCACGCATAACATCTTCGGCCTGCCGGGCGGCAATACCGGCGTGCAGATGGGTGGTTGGTTCCGCAAGGAAATCAATACCGTGGCCGATCTGCAGGGCCTGAAGATCCGGGTCGGCGGCTTTGCCGGCAAGGTGCTGGAACGGCTGGGCGCGGTGCCGCAGCAGATCGCCGGCGGCGACATCTACCCGGCGCTGGAAAAGGGCACCATCGACGCTTCGGAATGGGTCGGCCCCTATGACGACCAGAAGCTGGGCTTCTTCAAGGTCGCGCCCTATTACTACTATCCCGGCTGGTGGGAAGGCGGCCCGACCGTGCATTTCTTCTTCAACAAGGCGAAATACGAGGGGCTGCCCCCAAGCTACAAGTCGTTGTTGCAAAGCGCCTGCCAGGCGACCAACGCCGACATGCTGCAGAAATACGACCACCTGAACCCGATCGCCCTGAAGGAGCTGGTGGCCTCGGGCGCCCAGCTGCGGCCGTTCAGCGCCGAGATCCTCGACGCCTGCGCCAAGGCCGCGAACGAGGTCTATGCCGAGCTGGAAGGCTCGAACGCCGCCTTCAAGAAGATCTGGGAGTCGATCAAGGTGGCGCGGGCGGATTGGTATCTCTACAACCAGACCGCCGAATATACCTATGACACGTTCATGATGATCCAGCAGCGCAACGGCGCGCTCTGAGCCATCACCGGACTGCCGGGGCCGCTGCGAGGGATCGCGGCGGCCCTTTTTGCTGGTCGCGCGGGCGGCAATGGAAAAAGGCGGCCCGCGGCCGCCTTTCCCGTCAGTTGCCGGAGGGTTGCGCCGGGGCGGTCAGACCCGGCGGCGGTCCCGAAAGCGGGCCGCCGAGCCCGTCTGCCGGCGCCGCCGCTTCCGGAGCTGCCCCGGCCTCCGGCGCCGCCTGGGTGGCGGGTGTGCCGAAATCCGGCACGCCGCCCAGGCCGCCAGGCGCCGGAATGCCGCCGGGCGCCGCCGTGTCGGGGACCGAAGTCGCGGAAGGGGTCGTCGGGGTGCCGAAATCCGGCACGCCGCCCAAGCCGCCCGGGGCCGGAATGCCGCCGGGCTTGGTGGTCCCGGTCGCCGCACCCGGCGCGGCGGGTTTGCCGAAGGGATCGCCAAGCCCGCCAAGGCCACCCAGACCGCCCAGACCACCGCCCGAGGGGATCTCGATCTTGACGTTCGAGGTGTCGATCGGCGCGCCCTTGTAATGCATGACGAGGCCCGGGAACAGCATGACCACCGCCACCATCACCATCTGGATGCAGACATAGGGCACCGCGCCCCAATAGATCTGCCCGGTGGTCACCGGCTGCATCATCCGGCCCGTCACCTTGTCGCGATAGGGCGATTTCGGCGCCACCGAGCGCAGGAAGAACAGCGAGAAGCCGAAGGGCGGGTGCATGAAGCTGGTCTGCATGTTCACCCCCAGCAGCACGCCGAACCAGATCAGGTCGATGCCCATCGCCTCGGCCGCCGGCGCCAGCAGCGGCACGATGATGAAGGCCAGCTCGAAGAAGTCGAGGAAGAAGGCCAGCAGGAAGACCAGCACCGAGACCGCGATCAGGAAGCCGAACTCGCCGCCCGGCAGCGAGGTCAGCAGATGCTCGACCCAGACATGCCCGTTCACGCCATAGAAGGTCAGCGAGAACACCCGCGCCCCGATCAGGATGAACATGACGAAGGCCGACAGCCGCGTCGTGGCCAGCAGCGCCTGGCGGATCACGTCATAGCTCAGCCGGCCCTTGATCCCGGCCAGCAGCAGCGCGCCGACCGCGCCCATGGCGCCGCCCTCGGTGGGCGTGGCGATGCCCAGAAAGATCGTGCCCAGCACCAGGAAGATCAGCGCCAGCGGCGGGATCAGCACGATGATGACCTGCTGCGCCAGCCGCGACATCAGATTGATCTTCAGCGCCTTGTCCAGCAGCGCCAGAACATAGATCACGATCACCGCCAGCGCCGGGGCCAGGATGTCGGCATCGCGCCCCTGGGTCGGGTAGAGCCAGCGGAAGGTCAGCCAGGCCAGGCCCAGGGTCAGCGCCAGCGCCACGAACAGCGAGGTCACGCCCGAGCCGAGCGTCCGCGCCTCTTTCGGCAGGGCCGGCAGGCTGTTCGGCCGGATCAGCGTCATCACGAAGATATAGGACAGGTAGATGCCGGTCAGCACCAGACCGGGGATCAGCGCGCCCTTGTACATGTCGCCGACCGAGCGGCCGAGCTGGTCGGCCAGCACGATCAGCACCAGCGAGGGCGGGATGATCTGCGCCAGCGTCCCCGAGGCGGCGATGGTGCCCGAGGCGATGCGCCGGTCATAGCCGTAGCGCAGCATGATCGGCAGCGAGATCAGCCCCATGGCGATGACCGAGGCCGCGACCACGCCGGTCGTCGCCGCCAGCAGCGCGCCGACGATGATCACCGCATAGGCCAGACCGCCGCGGACCGGGCCGAACAGCTGGCCGATGGTGTCCAGCAGATCCTCGGCCATGCCGGATTTCTCCAGCACGATGCCCATGAAGGTGAAGAAGGGAATGGCCAGCAATGTCTCGTTCGACATCACCCCCCACAACCGTTCGGGCATGGCGTTCAGCAGCGGCCAGCTCAGGTTGATGTTGCCACCCGAGAGCGGCGCCAGTTCCACGCCGATGACGAAGAACAAAAGCCCGTTCGCGGCCAGCGCGAAGGCGACCGGATAGCCGAAAAGCAGAAACAGCACCAGCGAGCCGAACATGATCGGCGCCATGTTCACCGCAATGAATTCCATCATTTGCGGGTCTCCTCGCCCTGGGTCTCTTCGTCGAACGCGGCCTGCATCTCGCGCACCATGACCTCGCCTTCCATGGCCGCGGCCTCATGCGCCGAGACGAAGGGGGCGGGATCCTCGATGATGCCGCGCATGACGGCGATCTTCTTGATGATTTCGGAAATGCCCTGGAAGAACAGCATGACGAAGCCGACCAGCAGCAGCATCTTGGCCGGCCACAGGATCAGCCCGCCGGCATTGGTCGAGACCTCGCCGCTGCGCCAGGAGCGCAGCACCCAGGGGTAAAGATACCAGATCATCAGCGTGACGAAGGGCATCAGGAAGAACACATGCCCGATCAGGTCGATCCAGTGCTGGCGGCGGCGCTTCCACATGCCATAGATGATGTCGATGCGGATATGCTCGTTTTCCTTGAGCGTATAGGCCGCGGCGCCGAGAAAGGCGGCGCCGTACAGGTACCATTGCAGTTCCAGCCAGGCGTTGGACGAGGTGTTCAGCACCTTGCGGATGATCGCGTTGCCGGCGCTGACCAGCACGGCGACGAGGATCAACCAGCTTGCACTGCGGCCGATCGCCGAGTTGACGCGGTCGATGCCGCGAGAAAGCCCCAGCAGGGCACCCATGTGACAACCTCCCTCAGATGTTCTTATGGCCCTTGAGCAGGGGGTTTACCCCCTTGATGTAGCCGTTTCGTATGAATGAACCGCTAAAGGCGGTCAAGAAAAAGCCAAAAGACGTCACGGCGCCTGCAGCAGTGCGGTCAGGGCCAGCAGCCCCGCGACCTCGCCCGCCTGCTGCATGGCGCCCAGCACGTCGCCGGTCTGGCCGCCGAGCCGGCGCAGGGCCCGTCGCGCCAGCCAGAGCTGCGCCGCCGCCATGGCCGCCGCCGCCAGAAGCCAGGCCGCAGGCGGATATGGCAGGCGCAGCGCCGGCGCCAGCAGGGCCACGGCGCCCAGCACCAGCGCGGCGGCGACGCTGCCTCGCCGCGGCCGCCCCGCGGCATGGCCCAGCCCGTCAGACCGGGCCGGCGGCATCAGCCCCAGCGCCGCCGCCATTCCGGCGCGCGAGGCGGCGGCGATCCCGGCCAGCGCCAGGGCGGCCAGCCAAGGCTCGACGGCCAGGGCGGCAAGTGCCGCCACCCGCAGCCCCAGGGTCACGATCAGCGCCAGCACGCCATAGCTGCCGATGCGGGAATCGCGCATGATCTCCAGCCGCTGCTCGCGCGTGGCGCCGCCGCTGCCATCGGCGAAATCGGCCAGCCCGTCCTCGTGCAGCCCGCCGGTGGCCAGAATCGTGGCGCCGACCGCCAGCAGCGCCGCGACCGAAGCCGGCAGCCCGGCGACAACGGCCAGGCCCAGCACGGCGGCACCGGCCAGTCCGACGGCCAGCCCGGCCAGCGGAAAGGCCCAGGCCGCCTGTGCCAGCGTCGGCGGCCTGGCGGGCAGCCAGCGGCCCGCGGGCAGCCGGGTCAGCCAGACCAGCGCCAGCGCCGCCTGACCCGCAAGCCTAGCCAATCCCGGCCTCGGCAAAGGTCGCCATGCCGTTGTGGCATTCCAGCGCCGCGCGCAGGATCATCAGCGCCACCGCCGCGCCCGAGCCCTCGCCCAGCCGCATGTCCAGCGTCACCACCGGCTGTTTCCGCATCACCGCGATCAGCCGGCGATGGCCCGGCTCAGCGCTTTCATGGCCGATCAAGCAATGGTCCAACGCATTCTCGTCGTTCACCAGCAGCACGCCCGCCGCCGCCGAGCAGATGAAGCCGTCCAGGATCACCGGGATCCCCAACTCGCGCGCCCGGATCACCGCGCCGCAGATCGCCGCCTGCTCGCGCCCGCCATAGGAGCCCAGGATCGAGGCCGCCGTGGCCGCGCCCTTGTGGCGCTTCAGCCCGGCCTCGACGGCGGCGATCTTGCGGGCCAGCACCGCGTCATCGGCGCCGGTGCCGGGGCCGACCCAATCCGCGGCGCTGCCGCCGAAGGTCGCCGCCGCCAGCGCCGCGGCGACGGTGGAATTGCCGATCCCCATCTCGCCCAGCAGGATCACGTCGGCCTGCGGGTCCACGGCGTTCTTGCCGGTCTGGATGGCGGCGACCAGCTCGTCGATCTCCATCGCCATGCCCCGGGTGAAATCGCCGGTGGGGCGGTCCAGGTCCAGCGCGATCACCTGCAGCTCGACGCCGGCCAGCCGGCAAAGCTGGTTGATCGCCGCGCCGCCGTTGCGGAAATTCGCGACCATCTGGGCGGTGACCTCGACCGGGAACGGGTTCACCCCCTGCGCGGTGACGCCGTGATTGCCGGCAAAGACCAGCGCCTGCGCCCGCGCGATCACCGGCCGCTCGCGCCCTTGCCAGCCGGCCATGAACACCGCCAGCTCCTCGAGCCGGCCCAGCGAGCCGGGGGGCTTGGTCAACTGGTCCTGGCGGTCGCGGGCGGCGGCGGCGGCGGTCTCGTCGAACTCTTTCAAGATGTCCCTTTCTGCGGTTTCAGGCAGAGCGGCAGGCCGCTGACGGCCATCCAGACCTCGTCCGCGACCCCGGCGACCGCCTGGTTCATCCAGCCATGCTCGTCCCGGAAGCGGCGGGCAAGCGCATTCTCGGGCACGATGCCCAGGCCCAGCTCGTTCGTCACCAGCACCACCGGGCTTTGCTGGGCGGCCAGCAGCTCGCAAAGCGCGCCGACCCGCGGGCCGGGCCGATCCTCGGCCGCCATCAGGTTCGACAGCCACAGCGTCAGGCAGTCGACCAGCCGCACCCCCTGCCCGTCGGTGCGCGACAGCGCGAGGGCCAGGTCGCGCGGTTCCTCGACCGTCTGCCAGCCGGGGCCGCGCCGGTCGCGGTGCCGGCCGATCCGCTGCGTCATTTCGTCGTCCCGGGCCTCGGCCGTGGCGATGTAGAACCGCGCGCCCGGATGACGGGCGGCGATGGATTCGGCCAATGCGGACTTGCCCGAACGGGCGCCGCCGGTAACCATGGTGATGCGCGGAACGTTGCTCATGTCCGTGTTGTTTCACATGGGCGGGCGCTGCGAAAGCCGGAAATCTTTCTTGCTGTCTTACCCCACATTCTCCAAGTAAGTCGCTGATTTCGCTGTCGTAATCGTGATATTTCGCATATAAATCATGGCGTTGACGGCTGCGAGGGGCGCGTTTCATGGATCACCTGGAGGGTGCGGGCTTGGCGCGGGGAGATCGGGTTGATTTCGACCGCCGTGTGCGTCTGGAGTTCCGTGGTGCGCAGATCAGTTCAGACGGTGGCCTGCTGGTGATGCGCGAGCTTGATGACGTGCTCGGCCTGTCCAATCTGGCGTCGGAGGCGCTGCGAGACAGCCGCACCGGGAAGAACACGCTCCATCGGCTTGACGGATTGTTCCGGCAATCGGTGTTCGGACGACTGGCCGGATACGAGGATGTGAACGATGCCGACCGCTTGGCCCTCGATCCCGTGATGCGTCAGGTCGTTGGCGGCAGGGCCGTCGAGGCGCAAGCTGCTTCGGCATCGCAGATGGGACGGTTCGAGACCGAGACGCTGGCTCTGGCCGCGAACCGGGCGGCGCTGGCCGATCTGAACGGCCAATGGATCGACCGGTTTCATGACCGCAACGGGTTGAAATACATCGTGCTGGACATGGACAGCTCGGTCAGCCCCACCCACGGCGATCAGGAAGGTGCTGCCTGGAACGGGCATTTCGACTGCACCTGCTATCACCCCATCTTCTTGTTCAACCAGTTTGGCATGCTGGAGCGCTGCGCCCTGCGTAACGGCAATGTCCACAGCGCCGATGGCTGGCGGGATGTCCTTGATCCCGTCATTGCCCGATATGCTGGCCGCGACCTTGGTGGACGCTTCTTCCGGGCCGACGCTGCCTACGCGATCCCCGCGATCTATATGCGGCTGGAAGAAGCCAGGTTCTTCTACGCCATCCGTCTGCCCGCCAACGCCGTCTTGCGCGAGAAGATCGCGCATCGGCTGACACGGCCCGTGGGACGGCCTTCGCTGACCAAGGTCAAACGGTTCTTCGAGGACTTCGAGTATCAGGCGGCGTCCTGGGACAAGCCGCGCCGCGTCATCGCCAAGATCGAATGGCATCCGGGCGAGCTGTTCCCCAAAGTCGGCTTCATCGTCACCAACCTGCCGATGGAGCCAGACTGGGTGGTGAGGTTCTACAACCAGCGCGGCACCGCAGAGCAGCACATCAAGGAAGGCAAATATGCCTTTCGCTGGACGCGGCTGTCATGCCGGAAGTTCCGGCACAACGAGGTGCGGCTGCAACTGCACGCGCTGGCCTACAACCTGGCAACCTTCCTGCGCTGCATCGAACTGCCCGAGGCCATGGCGGACTGGTCGTTGACCAGCCTGCAACTCAAGCTGATCAAGATCGGCGCCCGCGTCGTCCGCCACGCCCGCGCCATTACCTTCCAGTTGGCCGAGGTCGCCGTCACCGGCCCGATGGTGCGGGCCGTCCTTGCCGCCATCCGCCGTCTTCGAACGCCTCCGTCATGCGCATGACCACGATCCATGCCCAAGCTGAACGAAAGCGGCAGGACAGGTCCGTCTGCCGCGCGGAAAAGCGGCTCTGCCGGGCCAGAATGCTGCGGGTTCGAGGCTTGATCCACCCGACTTCGGCCGTTTGCGCGACGACAGACACCGCTCGGGGCGAAAAACGCTTGCCCAGCGAGCAAAATCAGGCGATCTTGAAGTCAAGCGGCAGGCCACTTGGGGAATGTCGGCTTACAGGTTTTGCGCTCAATTTCGATCATCCGCGCGGCAAATACAGCAAGAACCGCGCCATGAACCATCAGAGAGGTGCCCCATGACCCGTCTGTTCCTGACCACCGCGCTGGTTGCAGGCATGGCCCTGCCCGCGCTGGCCGCCAAGCCCGCCGAGGGCGAGAAGCTGGCCGAGAACCAGTCCTATACCTTCTGGCTTCTGGACGCGATCAAGACCGCCGATCCGCAGAAGAACACCGATGTCGAGGGCTCGGACATCATCCGCCAGCTCTTCGAGGGCCTGCTGAACGAGGATGAGAAGGGCGCGCCGGTCCCCGGCGTCGCCTCCTCGTTCGACCTGTCCGAGGACAAGCGGACCTATACCTTCCACCTGCGCCCCGAGGCGAAATGGTCGAACGGCGACCCGGTCACGGCCGGCGATTTCGTCTATAGCTGGCGGCGGCTGGCCGATCCGGCCACCGCCAGCGAATATGCCTGGTTCATGGAGCTGATGAACGTCGAGAACGCCACGGCGGTGGTCAAGGGCGAGAAGCAGCCCGAGGAGCTGGGCGTCAAGGCCGTCGACGACCACACGCTGGAGGTCAGGCTGACCACGCCGACGCCCTATTTCCCCAAGATGGTCACGCATGCCTCGACCTTCCCGGTCAACCAGAAGGTGGTCGAAGCCGAGGGCGACAACTGGACCGAAGCCGGCAAGCTGGTCGGCAACGGCGCCTATGTGCTGAAAAGCCACGACCTGGGCGTGCAGATCAGCATGGACAAGAACCCGGAATACTGGGACGCCGGCAATGTGATCATGGAGCACATCAAGGGCCTGACGGTGAACGACAACAACGTCGCCCTGACCCGCTATCAGGCCGGAGAGCTGGACCGGGTGCAGATCCCGGCCGGGCAATATCCGCGGCTGGAGAAGGAATTCCCCGACCAGGCGGTCTCGATCCCCTATTCCTGCACCTATGCCTATCTGTTCAATGTCAGCGACAAGGGCCCCGAGGCGCTGAAGGACGTGCGGGTGCGCCAGGCGCTGAGCTATGCCATGCAGCGCGACGTGGTGGTGAACCAGATCCTGCAGGGCGGCCAGAAGCCCGCCTATAACTGGACGCATTGGGCCATCGAGGGCTTCCAGATGCCCGAGATCGACTATGCCGCCTGGACCCAGGCCGAGCGGCTGGAAAAGGCCAAGGCGCTGCTGGCCGAGGCCGGCTACGGCCCCGACAAGCCGCTGAAACTGACCCTGCAATACAACACCGACGAGAACCACAAGAAGATCGCCATCGCCGCGCAGCAGTTCTACAAGCAGATCGGCGTCGAGCTGACCCTGAACAACGTGGAATGGAAGGTGCATACCGACCGCATGCAGTCGCAGGATTTCGAGATGGCCCGCTATGCCTGGTGCGCCGACTATAACGAGGCCTCGACCTTCCTCGATTATTTCCGGTCGACCGGGATGAATTACGGCAAGTATTCCAACCCCGAATTCGACAAGCTGATGGACCAGTCCAAGACCTCGGACGATCCCAACGTGCAATACACCGCGGCCGAGAAGATCCTGGCCCAGGACATGCCGCTGGTCCCGGTCTACCAGTATTCCAAGGTCGACATGATCCGCGACGACATCAAGGGCCTGCCGACCGAGAACGTGATGAACGACTGGTATGCCAAGGACATCTACCGCATCCAGAAGTAAGATCCGGGGGCGGCCGCGCGGCCGCCCCTCCGATCCTGTCCGGCACCTGTCCTTGGGAACCTGCGCATGTTCGGCTTCATCCTCCGGCGGCTCGCGGTCGCCATTCCGACGCTGCTGCTGCTGATCGTCGTCTCCTTCCTGCTGATGCATGCCGCCCCCGGCGGCCCCTTCACGCAGGAACGCGCCCTGCCGCCGCAGGTGCTGGCCAACCTGAACGCGAAATACGGGCTCGACGAGCCGCTGTGGCGGCAGATCGTCAACTATGTCTGGGGGATCGTGGCGCATTTCGACTTCGGACCCAGCTTCGTCTATCCCGACCGTTCCGTGAACCAGATCATCGCCGCCGGCTTCCCGGTGACGCTGACCTATGGCGGCATCGCCTTCGTCGTCGCGGTCGGGGTCGGCGTCGGCCTTGGCGTGGCGGCGGCGATCCGGCAGAACAGCTGGATGGACTACCTGGCCGTCGGCGTCTCGATCGGCGCGCAGGTGCTGCCGAACTTCGTCATGGCGCCGCTGCTGGTGCTGGTTTTCACCCTGTGGCTGGGCTGGCTGCCCGGCGGCGGCTGGGGCGGGCCGGTGTACTGGATCATGCCGGTGGTGGCGCTGGCCACGCATTTCATGGCCTCGATCGCCCGCATCACCCGCAGCTCGATGCTCGAGGTGCTGGGCTCGAACCACATCCGCACCGCCCGCGCCAAGGGCCTGCCCGAGCGCGCGGTGATCCTGCGCCATGCGCTGAAGCCGGCCATGCTGCCGGTCATCAGCTATCTTGGCCCGGCCTTCGTCACCATGATCACCGGCTCGGTGGTGATCGACATGTATTTCTCGACCGGCGGCATCGGCCGCAGCTTCGTCGATTCGGCGCTGAACCGCGACTATGCGGTGATGATGGGGATCACCATCCTCGTCGGGGCGCTGACCATCCTTTTCAGCCTCGTGGTCGATGTGCTCTACGCCTGGATCGACCCGAAGATCCGGTACTGAGCCATGATCGACAGCCGTCAGATGCAATCGCTGGCCGCCCGCCTGGCCGAGCCCGAGGTCAGGGGCCGCAGCCCCTGGGCCGATGCCCGCCGCCGGTTTCGCCGCAACAAGGCCGCCATGGTCAGCCTGGTGGTGCTGGTCCTGGTCGGGCTGTTCGCGATCTTCGGCAACCAGCTGGCCGCCTGGTCGAACGAGGAGATGGACTTCGCGATCATGGGCCAGGCCGCGCAGCTTGGCGCGCCGAGCTGGTCGAACGGGCATTATTTCGGCACCGACGATCTGGGCCGCGACCTGTTCTCGCGCACCGTGCAGGGCACGCAGGTCAGCCTGATGGTCGGACTGATCGGCGCCGGCATCGCGGTGGTCGTGGGCACGCTTTACGGCGCCACCGCCGGCTATGTCGGCGGGCGCACCGACGGCATCATGATGCGCGCGGTCGACGTGCTGATGTCGATCCCCTACATGTTCGTGCTGATCCTGCTGCTGGTGGTCTTCGGCCGTTCGATGTCCATGCTGTTCCTGGGCATCGGCCTGATTTCCTGGCTGGACATGTCCCGCATCGTGCGCGGCCAGACCCTGAGCCTGAAGAACCGCGAGTTCATCGAGGCGGCGCGCGCCACCGGCGTTCCGGCCTGGCGGATCGTCCTGCGCCATATCGTGCCGAACCTCATGGGCGTGGTCGCGGTCTATGCGACGCTGCTGGTGCCGCTGATGATCCTGTCGGAAAGCTTCATCAGCTTCCTCGGCCTCGGCGTGCAGGAACCGCTGACCTCCTGGGGCGCGCTGATCTCCGAGGGCGCGGGGACGATGAACTACGGCACGCTTTGGCAGCTGGCCTTTCCGCTGTTCTTCTTCTGCATCACGCTGTTCGCCTTCTTCTTCGTCGGCGACGGCTTGCGCGATGCGCTGGACCCGAAGGATCGCTGACATGGCCCTGCTGGAAATCCGCGACCTGAACGTGCGCTTCGCCACCACCGACGGCGAGGTCTCGGCCGTGAACGGCATCGACCTCGATGTGGCCAAGGGCCAGACCCTGGGCATTGTCGGCGAAAGCGGCTCGGGCAAATCGCAGCTCGCCTTCGCCGTCATGGGCCTGCTGGCCAGGAATGGCCGCGCCACGGGTTCGGTCCGCTTCGACGGCACCGAGATCCTGAATGCCGCGCCCAAGGCGCTGAACCGGATCCGCGCCCGCCGCATCGCCATGGTGTTCCAGGACCCGATGACCAGCCTGAATCCCTATATGCGCGTCTCGGACCAGATGGCCGAGGTCTTGATGCTGCACAAGGGTATGGGCAAGCGCGAGGCCGTGGCCGAGGCGGCACGGATGCTCGACGCGGTCAAGATCCCCGACGCGCGCGCCCGCATCCGGCTTCACCCGCACGAGTTTTCCGGCGGCATGCGCCAGCGGGTGATGATCGCCATGGCGCTGCTCTGCCGCCCCGACCTGCTGATCGCCGACGAGCCGACCACGGCGCTGGACGTGACCGTGCAGGCGCAGATCATGGAGCTGCTGGCCGATCTGCAGCGCGAATTCGGCATGGCGATGATCCTGATCACCCATGACCTCGGCGTGGTCGCCGGCGCTTGCGAGCGGGTGATGGTCATGTATGGCGGCCGGGTGATGGAGCGCGCGCCGGTCGGGTCGATCTTCGCCGATCCCGCGCATCCCTATACCCAGGGCCTGCTGGCGGCGATCCCGCGCGTGGACCAGAAGGGCGAGCGGCTGACCGCGATTCCCGGCAGCCCGCCCAACATGACCAACCCGCCGCCCGGCTGTCCCTTCGCGCCGCGCTGCGCCTATGCCATGCCGGTCTGCGAGACCATGCCGCCGCTCGACCCCTTCGCACCGGGGCGCGAGCGGGCCTGCCATGCCAGCCTGGCCACGGTGCGCGCCGGCCATGCCCCGCAGCCCGCCCTGCCCGAGCCCGCCGCCGCCGATCAGGACGAGCCGCCGACCGGGACGCTTCAGGAGGCCAAGCCATGACCGCCAAGCCGCTGATCGAGGCGCGAGACCTGCGCGTCAGCTTCCAGCTTCCCGCGCAAGGCGCCCTGCCCTGGGCCAAGCCGCGGCTGCTGCATGCCGTCGGCGGGGTGGATTTCACCCTGATGCCGGGCGAGACGCTGGGCATCGTCGGCGAATCCGGCTCGGGCAAGTCGACGCTGGCGCGGGCGCTGACCGGCCTTGTCCCGGCGACGGGCCGGGTGATCTGGCAGGACGGCACCGACCTGATCGGCCTGTCGCCGCGCCAGATGCTGAAATACCGCAGCCAGATCCAGATGGTGTTCCAGGATCCGCTGGCCAGCCTGAACCCGCGCATGACCGTCGGCCAGATCATCGCCGAACCGCTGACCACCCATCGCAAGGGGCTGGGCCGCGCCGAGGTCAAGGTCCGCGTCAAGGACATGATGGACCGCGTCGGCCTGCTGCCGAACCAGATCAACCGCTATCCGCACGAATTCAGCGGCGGCCAGTGCCAGCGCATCGGCATCGCCCGCGCCCTGATCGTCGAGCCGAAGCTGGTGATCTGCGACGAGCCGGTCTCGGCGCTGGACGTGTCGATCCAGGCCCAGGTCATCAACCTGCTGGCCGATCTGCAGCGCGACCTGGGCCTGGCGCTGATCTTCATCGCCCATGACCTGTCGGTGGTGAAGCATATCAGCGACCGGGTGCTGGTGATGTATCTGGGCCGGGTGATGGAGCTGGCCGGGTCGCAAGCGCTCTATGCCGATCCGCAGCACCCCTATACGCAGGCACTGCTTTCGGCCGTGCCGGTCCCCGACCCGGAGCTGGAACGCGACAAGCGGATGATCCCATTGCGGGGCGAGCTGCCCTCGCCGATGAACCCGCCCTCGGGCTGCGTGTTCCGCACCCGCTGCCCGCGCGCGCAAGCCCTCTGCGCCGCCGAGCGGCCGGCGCTCTTGGGCGACGGCCACCTGACCGCCTGCCATTTTCCCGGCGCGCTGCGCCCCGAGGAACTGGCGACAAGTGCCTGACCAATCATCCGGTCACAGATCCGCTTGCTGGCCGGCTCGGGACCGGCGCAGCATGGCGCCATGAGGATGGACCCGATTCGCGACACCACCGACGAGGCCCGCGCCCTGGCCCGGCAATTGCTCGCGGGTGCGCGCCATGCCGGCCTTGGCACGCTGGACCCCGGAACGGGCGTGCCGCTGGTCACCCGCATCGCCTTGCAGACCGATGCGGATGGCGCGCCGCTGGCGCTGCTCTCGGGGTTGGCGGCGCATACGCGTGCGCTGGCCGCCGATCCGCGCGCCGGGCTGCTGATCGCGGCCGAGCCGGCCAAGGGCGACGCCATGACCCATGCCCGGCTGTCGATCCTGGGCCGCGCCCTGCCCGTCCCGGCGGACGAGGCGCGCCGGGCGCGGTGGCTGGCGCGCGATCCCAAGGCCGGGGTCTATCTCGACCTGCCCGATTTCCGCTTCTGGCGCATCGAGCCGCTGTCGGGCCTGCTGAATGCCGGCTTCGGTCAGGCGTTCAGGCTGCAGCCCGCCGACATGCTGAAGCCCCCGGCAGAGTGATCCGCCGGGGCCCTTGGAACAAGATCGCGGAACGGCCCCACCCTAGTCGGGATTGTCCATCCGCGCCCGCAGGCTGACCGAACCGCGCACCGCCGCGTTCCAGTTCAGCGCGATCTGGCGCTGGTTCGCCGCCAGCTGGGTCTGCACCCAGGGCATCTCGCTGACGCGGGTATTGGCCGAATTGGTGATGGCGCTGGTCGCGACCACGGATTGCACGTTGCGCACCCAGCCGTTGAAGGGCAGCGCCTTGTCCACCGTGATCAGCCAGCGGTTCGCGGCGGTGGCCTGGCTGTGGCTGATGTCCACCGGATTGGCGACATAGGTGTTCACGCCGTTGAACATGTTGCCCTGGAACTGGATGTTGCGCATCCGCTGATAGTTCAGGTCGGCAAAGGTGGTGTCCACCCGGTCGATGCGGGTGATCTTGTTCACCAGCGACTTGAACACATTGCCCATCACCGCCAGGCCATGGATGAAATGCCCGCTGCCATAGGGCTTGACCACCAGCCAGTTGAAGCCCAGCGTCGTGTTCGAGGCCAGGAAGGTGTTGCCGGTGATGGTCAGCCCGCCAAAGGAATATTCGTCGCCCAGGAAATCCGGCGCCGCGTCGTGCTCGTTCGTCCATTCGATCGAGCAATTGTCGATGTAATTGCCGGTCACCGTCGCCTGCACGTTGGTCTGGGTCAGGATCAGCCCGCCGAAGCGCACGCCGTTCTGGGCATTGTCGCCCTGGAACCAGTGATTGCCCTCGATCATGTGGCCGCCGCCGTTCATCACCGCGAAATGCGCGAAGCGGATGAAGCGGCTGTGACGGATCTTGGTGTCGTTGTTGTTGACGTTCAGCGCGATGGTGCTGCGGTTCTGCGCCAGATCGCCCATCTCGTTCGACAGGAATTCGCAGCGGTCGACCAGCATCCCCTGGCAGGCCGAGCCGATCGAGGTGATGCCGCGATCCTTCGGCCGGGTGAAGTAACAGTCGCGGAAACAGTTCATGGTGCCGGTCTTGGCCAGCATGACGCCGCTGGCATTGCCCTCCAGCAGGAACTCGATGTCGTCGAAGTTGAAGCGGCTCAGCTGCTCCATCTCGGCGAAGTCGAAGGCGTAGCGATAGCGGTGGAAGGTATAACTGCGCGTCCCCGCCCCGCCGTAAAGCGGGTTCGACAGCGTCAGCGTGCCCTGGGCCAGGTTCTTGTCGCGGACATAGACCTCGCGCCCGACGCCGTTGCCGGCCACGCGCGAGCCGATCTCGATATTGGCGACATTGCCGACGCCGGACAGGGTCAGCGACTGGTTCGGGTTGTAGGTCGCGACCGAGGTGACGGTCGCCGTGTCCCAGGCCGGGCCGGGGGTGATGCTGATCTGGCCGTTGGCGATCACCCGGCGATTGGCAAAGCTGGTCATGCCCGGGACCGCCCCGGCGATGGTGATCGGCTCGGCCAGGTGCACGACCCGGCCGCACAGGTCCAGCACCGCATGGTCGGTGAAACCCAGCAGCGCCTGCAGGGCACGCTTCAGCCCCTCGGTCTCGTCGCCGAAGGCCGAGGCGTAGCTGGGAAAATCGAAGCTGCGCGTCAGCGCCAGCCGGGCCGCGCGAGGCATGCGCAGCGTGCCGGTAAAGCGGATGGGCGAGGCGATGCTCAGGTCCGAGCCGATGAAATAACTGCCCTCCGGAACCAGCACGCCGCGCCCGGCAGCCGCCTGATCGGCGGCCAGGAAGGCGGCCCGGTCGTCGGCCACGCCGTTGCCGACGGCGCCGAAATCGCGCACGTCCACCCAGTCCAACATCCCCGGCACGAAGGCCGCCGTCACATCCTCGATCGCCACGCTTTCGATTCGGATCGAGCCGTTGTTGTCGCCGGTCAGATCCAGACCGAAATGGCCGAAGGCGGCGTTGCGCCCCCAGGGCATGTCCACGCCCTCGCGCCGGCCCGAGCCGACGATGGCCGAAACCTCGACCACCTGGCCATAGCCCGGCAGCGCCACCGCCGGGCCCACCTGCGTCATGCCCGCGACATTCTCGCCCGCGGCATTGCCGGCGAAGGCCGCGATGCGCACCTGCGGCAGGTTGCCGGCGATGGCCTTCACCCGGGCCGAAATGCGCAGATAGCTGCCCGGATTGATCGGCGTGCGCCGCATGTAGCGGATCGAGGTCACCGTCTGAATCTTAAGGATCTCGAGGCAACTGCCGAAATCCTCGTCCGCCGGGACGATCGCCGCATTCGCCGCCCCCGCCCAGGTCGGAGACCCGGCCCGGCCATCGCTCTGGGACCACTGATTCAGGCCCAGCCGGAAGGCGCGCGGCATCAACGACTGGTTGCCGATAATCGCAATGGTCATGCCAATTTCTCCCTATTCCAGATCATGCGAGGCGGATGCCCGCGCGGTCTGTCAGGACTCTGGCAATCTGGCGTTAACCGGCCGTTAACCGGGCGCGCGCGGCAACGCGGTCGCGCGCAACACCGCATTCACTCGCCGGATCAGGCGGTTGGTTCTGCCGCCAGCTCGCCGGCCAGCGCGCGCTCGATCAACGCCCGGGTTTCGGCCACGCCGTAAAGCGCGATGAAGCCGCCGAAGCGCGGTCCCTGATCGGCGCCCAGCAGCACCTGGTAAAGCGCCTGGAACCAATCCTTCATCGGCTCGAACCCGTGCTCGCGGCCGATGGCGAAGACCATGGTCTGCAAGGCCTCGGCATCGGCGGGCTGGTCCCAGGCCGCCAGCCGCCCGGCCAGATCCTCCAGCGCCCGGCGTTCGATCTCGGAAGGCTGGCGGAACACCCGCGTCGGCGCCACGAAATCGTTGAAATAGCGCACCGCGAATTCCGCCGCGGCGTCCAGCGTCGGATTGGTCTCGGGGCTGGCCTCGGGCGCATAGCGGCGGATGAAGCCCCAAAGCCCGGTCTTGTCCTTGGCCCCCGCCACCGAGGCGAGGTTCAGCAGCATCTGGAACGGCACCACCATGTCCGAGGCCGGCACCGCGCCGCCATGGATGTGCCAGACCGGGTTGGCCAGCTGCTGCTCGACCGTCTGGTCGGGATAGGCGCGCAGCTGCTGGTGGTATTCGTCCACCGCCTTGGGAATGACGTCGAAATGCATCCGCTTCGCCGTCTTGGGCTTCTGGAACATGAAATAGCTCAGGCTCTCGGTCGCCGCATAGGTCAGCCATTCGTCGATGGACAGGCCGTTGCCCTTGGACTTGCTGATCTTCTGCCCGTGCTGGTCCAGAAACAGCTCATAGGTGAAATGCTCGGGCGGCCGCCCGCCCAGGATCTTGCAGATGCCGTCATAGATCGGGGTGTTGGTCGAGTGATCCTTGCCATACATCTCGAAATCGACGTCCAGCGCCGCCCAGCGGGCGCCGAAATCCGGTTTCCATTGCAGCTTCACATGGCCGCCGGTGACCGGCAGGGTCAGCTCCTGCCCGTCCTCGTCGTCGAAGGTGACGGTGCCGGCCTTGGCATCGACATGCTTGATCGGCACGTACAGCACCTTGCCGGTCTTGGGGCTGATCGGCAGGAAGCAGCTATAGGTCTGCTGGCGCTCCTCGCGCAAGGACGCCAGCATGACCTGCATGATGGCGTCATATCTTTCGGCCGCCGTCAGCAGCGTCGCGTCGAACTGGCCGGATTTGTAGAACTCGGTCGCGCTGATGAACTCGTATTCGAACCCGAAAGTGTCCAGGAACCGGCACAGCATGGCGTTGTTGTGCCCGCCGAAGCTGTCATATTCGCCGAACGGGTCCGGCACCGTGGTCAGCGGCTCTTGCAGGTGCTGGCGCAGCATCTCTTGCTGGGGCACGTTGTCGGGAACCTTGCGCATCCCGTCCATGTCGTCCGAGAAGCAGAACAGCCGCGTCGGGATGTCCGAGATCATCTCGAACGCCCGGCGGATCATCGTCGTGCGCGCCACCTCGCCGAAGGTGCCGATATGCGGCAGGCCCGAGGGGCCGTAGCCGGTCTCGAACAGCACATAGCCCTTCTCGGGATCCTTCTTCTCATAGCGTTTCAGCACGCGGCGGGCCTCCTCAAAGGGCCAGGCCTTGGATTTCATCGCGGCGTCGCGCAGGGCGGTCATGGTCGGGTCTCCATAGCTTAGGCTTTCCCCCGTATTGAAACGGGCCGGAATGGTCAATAATTTCGCCCCAGAGCCACGGAGATTTGCCATGCCCGACAATGTTCCCCCGTTTTCGCCCTGCGACGCGCTGGTCGCGGTCATGGTGGGGGTCTCGGCCTCGGACCAGAATCCACGCACCTCGGAACTGCTGGCGATCGAGCGGGCGGTGAACCACACGCCGGTCTTCGCCAATTACGACATCGACCGCATCCGCGCCGTGTCGCAGACGGTGCTGAGCCTGTTCGAGGAAGAGGACGGGCTCGACGCCCTCTTCGGACTGGTGCGCGAGGCGCTGCCGGAAAAACTTTACGACACCGCCTATGTGCTGGCCTGCGACGTGGCGGCCTCGGACGGCAGGCTGGGCGAGATCGAGGCCGAGATGCTGGCCGAGATCCGCGACCAGCTCGAGATCGAGCGCCTGCACGCCGCGGCCATCGAACTGGCCGCCCGCGCCCGGCACCGGCTGCTTTAGGGCTGGCCCGCCATATCGGACGAGGCGGCGGCCAGCGCCGGCGCGCCGTGTTCGCCGGCCCAGCCCTCGATCAGCGCCTGCTGCAGGCGTTTGGAGCGCTTGGTCCAGCCCATGACGCCTTCGGGCAGTTCCTGCCCCTGGCTGGCGGCGCGGCGCGGCTCGTCGCCGGTCAGGATGGCAAAGGCCAACTCCCGCCCGCCCTCGCGCTGCGCATAGCCGGCCAGGTTCGAGACGAAGTTCAGCGTGCCGGTCTTGGCCTCGACGGCGATGTCGCTTGGCTTGCGCTTGCCCTGCGCGTCCCGCAGCGGGATCGTCTTCATCAGCCCGCGCAGGTCCCGCGCCTGCCCCGGCCCGGCAGCCAGCTGCGCCATCATCCGCGCGGTGACCCGGTTCTCGGGCGACAGGCCCGAATGGTCGTGGAAGGCGAATCCGGTGGCGATCCCCTGCCCGCGCAGCCAGTCCGCCATGGCAGCCGCCGATCTGCCGATATCGCCGGCGCCGCTGGCCTGCAGGCCGATGACCTCGGCGGTCAGGTTGGTGGAATATTCCATCATGCCCCGGATGATCTCGTCGAGCGGCGGGCTGTCCTGGCGCGCGATCTCCTGCCCGTCCGGCAGAAGCTCGATCACCTCGGGATTGGGCAGAACCAGCCCGCGCGCCCGGCACAGCGTCTGGAACACGTCGCCCGCGTAAAGCTCGGGGCGGCGCACCGGCAGCCAGCGGCTGCCCGACTTGCCGAGGCTGCGCCGGGCGATGGTCCAGTTCTCCCGTTTGCCGGACTCATAGGTGAACAGCGGCAGCGCCCGGTCCACCGGCGCGATCGAGGCGGTATAGGCCCGCGGCGACAGCTTGCGCCCCCGCGCCTGCAGGGACAGCCGATAGCCCTGCTCGCCGCGCCGCCAGTTCAGATGCACGCGGTTGAAGTTCAGCACCATGCCCGAGATCGAGGGGTTGTAGGGCAGATGCTCGTCCTGCGCCGGATCCAGCCGGCCGATGCGCGGCAAGGCGCCGCCCCAGACGGCGAAGCTGACCGGCGCGCCGCGGCCCGAACCCTTCTCGGCCGCGACGGTGGCGGCGGCAAGCGCGTCCAGCGCGTCGGTGTCCAGAACCGGATCGCCGCCCCCGGCCAGGATCAGCATGTTGCCGGCGCGGAAGACCCGCGTGGCGAAGCGATGCCCGGCGCCCAGCCGGTCAAGCGCGTAAAGCGCCGTCACCGATTTCAGCGTGCTGGCCGGGGCCAGGGGCAGGTCGGCCTGGCGTTCGGCCAGGACGGTGCCGGTCGCAGGGTCGATCAGCGCATAGGCCACCGCGCCGCCAAGCCCGGCCTCGGCGATGCGGGTCTCGGCGTCGAAGGCTGCCACCGGCGCCCGCACGGCCTGCGCGGATGCCAGGCGGGGCGCCAGCGCCAGCAAACCCAGCCCGGCCCCGAACCCTGCGATGAAACCGCGCCGCGAGACTGCATTCATGTCGTTCCTTTCCGCCGCCGCGCCCGGATCGCGGTCGAACTCAGCTTGTTCAGCGGCAGGTTTATCATCGCCCAGGCCGGGGGCCTAGCGCAGGCGAGTTCACGGGCTCGCGACTCGGGCAGGCGCGATGCCCAAAGCATCCGCGCCGCGCGCGAGAAGCGGGCCGGCATCCGCCAGCCCGGCCGCGCGATCACCCCGATCGGCACCCGCGCCGCGATGTCGCGCCAGCGGTCCCAGCGATCGAATTGCACCAGATTGTCCGCCCCCATCAGCCAGACGAAGCGCACGCCGGGATAAAGCCGCTGCAGCGTCGCGATGGTGTCGCGGGTCATGCGCGTGCCCAGACGCGCCTCGATGCCGGTGATCGCGACCCGCGGGTGGCGCATGATCCGCCCGGCCCGGGCGATGCGCTGGTCCAGCGGCGCCGGGCCATGCGCCTTCAGCGGGTTTCCGGGGCTGACCAGCCACCAGACCCGGTCCAGGCCGAAGCGGCGCAGCGCCTCTTCGGTAATCTGGACATGGCCGTCATGCGCGGGATCGAAGGAGCCGCCCAGAAGCCCGACCGTCATGCCCGGCAGCGCAATGGGAAACCCCGCCCGCATGCGTCAGAACAGGCCCTGCACGTCGCCCTGGCCGTCCAGCCCGATGCGCAGCGCCGCCGGGTTGCGCGGCAGGCCCGGCATGGTCATGATGTCGCCGCAGATCGCCACCACGAAGCCGGCCCCGGCCGAAAGCCGCACCTCGCGCACCGGGATGGTGAAGCCTTCGGGTGCGCCAAGCGCCGTCGGATCGGCGGAAAAGGAATATTGCGTCTTGGCCATGCAGACCGGCAGATGGCCGTGGCCGGCGGCCTGCCATTCGTCCAGCCGCTCGATGATATGCGGCAGGAATTCGACCTCCTCGGCGCGGTAGATGCGCTTGCAGACCGTCTCGATTTTCTGCCGCAGCGGCATGTCGTCGGGATAGAGCGGCGTGAAATTCCCGCCCTGCTCGACCAGCGCCACCACGGCGCGGGCCAGATCCTCGGCGCCGGCGCCGCCCTCGGCCCAGTGCCGGCACAGCACCGCCTGAACCCCGTGCGCGCGGCAATATTCGGTCAACGCGGCCACCTCGGCCTCGGTATCGCTGGAGAAATGGTTGATCGCCACCACCACCGGCAGGCCGTAGCGGCGCAGATTTTCGATATGGCGGCCCAGATTGGCGCAGCCGGCCCGCAGCGCCGCGACATTCTCGGTCCCCAAATCGGTCCGCGCCACGCCACCATTCATCTTCAGCGCCCGGACCGTGGCGACCAGCACCGTCGCGTCGGGCTGCAGCCCGGCCAGGCGGCACTTGATGTCCAGGAATTTCTCGGCCCCCAGGTCGGCGCCGAAACCGGCCTCGGTCACGACGTAATCCGACAGCGCCAGCGCCGTGCGCGTCGCCATGACCGAATTGCAGCCATGGGCGATATTGGCGAAGGGTCCGCCATGCACGAAAGCCGGGTTGTTCTCCAGCGTCTGCACCAGATTGGGCTGCAGCGCATCGCGCAGCAGGACCGTCATCGCCCCGTCCGCGCCCAGGTCGCGCGCCGTGATCGGCTGGCGGTCGATGGTGTGGCCGACGACGATCCGGCCCAGACGCTCCTGCAGATCGGCCAGGTCCGAGGCCAGGCACAGGATCGCCATCACCTCGGAGGCGACGGTGATGTCGAAGCCGGTCTCGCGCGGATAGCCGTTCGCCGGACCGCCAAGCGCGATCACCATCTGCCGCAGCACCCGGTCGTTCATGTCCATGACCCGGCGCCAGGTGATCCGGCGCGGGTCGATGCGCAGCGGGTTCCCCCAATAGATGTGGTTGTCGATCATCGCCGACAGCAGGTTGTGGGCGCTGGTGATGGCGTGGAAATCGCCGGTGAAGTGCAGGTTCATCTCCTCCATCGGCACGATCTGCGCATAGCCGCCGCCGGCAGCGCCGCCCTTCATGCCGAAATTCGGCCCCAGGCTGGCCTCGCGGATGCAGATGGTGGCGCGCTTGCCGATGCGGTTCAGCGCGTCGCCCAGGCCGACGGTGGTGGTGGTCTTGCCCTCGCCGGCCGGGGTCGGGTTGATGGCGGTGACCAGGACCAGACGGCCCTGCGGCCGCTCTGCCAGGCCGCGGATGCAGGCATGGCTGATCTTGGCCTTGTCATGTCCATAGGGCAGGATGTCGCCCTCGGTCAGACCGAGGCGGGCGGCGATCCGGCCGATGGGCTGTTTCTGCGCCGCTCGGGCGATCTCGATATCCGATTTCATCTGTCCCTCCGTGACCTGCGCGCCAAATTGAGCGGCGACGGGTCACGCGTCAATCCAACCGAAGTCGCGCGCGCAGCTGCGGCAACCAGCTTTCGCGCCGCATCCACAGCGCGGCAATCGCCCAGAAAGCCACGATCAGCCACAGGTCGATGGCCAGCCGCAGCCAGAACCAGGCCGCGCCGCCCTTGGCCACCGTCATGTCCAGCGCATCGCCCCAGATCGACAGCATCACGCAGACGATGAACGAGAAAAGCCCGCCGCGGCCGATCTCGGCCAGCGCCTCGCCCGGCCGGGTTCCCGCCATCCAGGCAAAGGGCCGGGCCAGCGGCACCGCCACGATCCAGCTGGCGGCCAGGATGGCGGCGAAGCGGACGAAATCCAGCGACCACTTGTCGATGCCGCCGGTGATCTGGCGCAGGGCATCGGTCAAGGGCTTGGCCGGCGCGCCGATCTTCCAGCTCAGCACGACGGTCAGGCTGAACAGCAGCACCGCCGCCGAGACCGCGGTCAGCAGCCGGCCATGGCGCTGCAGGACCGGCATCAGGCGGTCGCGGAACGCCCCCATCGCCACGCCCGAGAAGAACAGCAGTTGCCAGCCGAAGGGGTTGAACAGCAGGCCCGGCCCGGGCCGCTGGTTCGGGATCATTGCGTTCAGCGGGGCGGCGAACCACCAGATCGCCACCGACACCGCCAGGGCGATCCAGGGCATGCGCAGCAGGAAGGGCACGGTCAGCGGCACGGTGGCGATCAGCAGCACGTAAAGCGCCAGCACGTCCAGCAGGTTCGGCTGCATCCACATCAGCGCCACGGTGGCGACATAGCCGATGGGATGTTCGAGGATCCAGCGCGCATATTGGAACCAGACCGCGGTGTGATTCATGTGCAGCTTGAACAGCAGCGCCGAGAACAGCGCCAGCAGGATCGCCCCCGCGATCAGCGCCAGCCAGACCTGCGCCGCGCGGCGCAGGAAGCGCAACTGCGCGGTGCGGCGGCCCTGGCGCGCCTCGACCTTGACCCAGACCATGCCGACCAGGAAGCCCGACAGCAGCACGAACAGCTCGGCCGCGTCGAAGACGGCGAAATTGGTCAGCGTCAGGTTGCGCAACAGGCCGATCGGCATGTGGTCCAGCATGATGCAGACCAGCGCATAGCCGCGCAGCATGTCCAGAGCGACGATCCGTTTCATTGCGGCAGCTTCGCGAAGGCTTCGATCAGGGCCCGGTTCTCGATCAGCGCCAGCTTCTCGGCCGGGTTCAGGAAGCTCAGCGCCTGCTGGCGCGAGGCGGCGTGGCCGATCTTGGCCTCGGCCGAGATGGCATCCAGCCGCTCGGAAGCCGGGGCCTGCGAGGTTGCGGGCAGCAACGCCGCGACGCGGGCGCGCAGCGCCGGGTCGCGGCCCAGCAGCGCCAGCCCTTCGCGCGGCAAGGTGCCGGCGACGCGGAAGTCCAGCGCATTGGCGGCGGTCAGCACCTCGGGCGGGTCGCGCTCCTCGGGGGTGACCAGCAGGCCCTGGCGGCGGGCCCAGCGGCCGAAGACCGGGCTTGCCGACCAGCGCGAGGTCAGCGGCGACAGGATCAGCCCGGCCAGGATCGGCGACAGCCAGACCAGCTGCCAGGGCGCCAGGAAGGCCAGCACCAAAAGCGTCGCCGTGCCGGTGACGACATGGATGGCATGGCGGCGCAGCACCACGCCCCAGGGCGGCATCTGGCCGGCGCGGACCTGGGCCTCCCAGCCGGAATCGCGGCCGCGCAGGATCTCGAAGATCTGCCGGGTCTGGATCAGCATCTGCACCGGCGCGATCAGGGCCGAAAGCACGATCTCGAACATGGCCGAGGCCAGAAGCCGCACGTTGCCGCCGGAATTGCGCGCCAGCGGCCGCAGCCAGGCGCGGAAGATGGCGATGAATTTCGGCACCAGCAGGAAGGACATCGCTGCGACGAACAGCCACAGCATCCGCACCGGGTCGAAGGTCGGCCAGGTCGGGAACAGCTGGTAGGTCTGCGGGAAATAATCCGGCCGCGACAGCAGCACATTGGCCGACAGCGCCAGCCCGACCAGGATCATCGCCAGCCAGATCGGCGACATCAGGAAGCCCAGGATGCCGATGACGAAATGCACCCGGCTGATCCAGGCGAAGCCGCGCGAGAAGATCAACCGCGCGTGCTGCAGGTTGCCCTGCGCCCAGCGGCGCTCGCGCACGGCCATGTCCAGCAGCGTCGGCGGGCAGCCCTCGAAGCTCTGGCGCAGATCGTGGTCCAGCCGCACCTTCCAGCCGGCCCGGCGCAACAGCGCGGCCTCGACGAAGTCGTGGCTCAGGACGGTGCCGCCGAAGGGCGGCTTGCCCGACAGCTCCGGCAGGCCGCAGCATTGCGCGAAGGCGCTGACGCGGATCATCGCGTTATGGCCCCAGAAATTGCCGCTGTTGCCCGACCAGGCGGCGACGCCGCGGGCGATGGCGGGGCCGTAGATGCGGCCGGCGAATTGCGTCAGCCGGGCGAAGATGGTCTGGCCGCCGACCAGCATCGGCATGGTCTGGATCAACCCGATGGCCGGGTCGGCATTCATCCGCGCCGACAGCGCCTTGATGGTCGCGGCGCCGACCACGCTGTCGGCATCCAGCACCACCATCTGCTCGTAGCGGCCGCCCCAGCGGGTGACGAAATCCGCGACGTTTCCGGCCTTGCGGCCCTTGTTGCTGCGGCGGCGCCGATACCAGACCGGCACCGGGGAAATGTCGCGCAACCGGCTGATCGCCGCCATTTCCTCAAGCACGGCACCCGGCTCGCGGCTGTCGGACAGCACGAAGATCTCGGCCCGGTCGCCCAGGCCGACGCGATAGAGGTCGCGCGCCAGCGCCGCCAGCAGGCCGGTGGTCGTGGCGGCATCCTCGTTGTAGACCGGCATGATCACCGCGATGCGGGCGGCGTTCGGCCCGGTCGGGGTGCGCAGCCGCCGCGCGAACAGCCCCGAGACCATCGAGGCGAAGGAAAAGCCGACCCAGCTAAAGGTCAGCGCGAACAGCACCAGCAGCACCGATTGCAGGAAGGTCATGCTGGTGCCGAAAGCCAGCACCATCTGCTTCCAGCCGAACCAGCCGATCGCCGCCGCGCCGCCGAAGGCCACCAGCCGCGCGGCGATGGTGCCGATCGAGGGCCAGCCGCTGTCCGGCCCCATCGGCGGCCGGGCGCGAAAATCCTGCTCGGGCATGTCCAGCGGCGCCTCGGGCGGCGTCGCCGGCGCCTCGGCCCGGGGCAGGTCCAACGCCTCCCATTCCTCGTCGGCGGAAAGCGGCAGGGACTCGGCCCGGCTCGCCGGGCGCGCGCCCGGCTGGCTGCGGATGTCGGTCACGTCACTCACTCGCGCGTCCAACGGGCGATCCAGGTCTCGCTCAGCGGACCCTCCGGCCCGTTCAGCACCGCCGAGAGATCGGCGAGCTTGGCGCCCTCGGGCAGGTATTCGAAAGCCAGCCGCATCCGCCGCTGCTCGGGCAGGCGCAGCAGGTAGCTGTGCCCGATCCGCCCGGCCGAGGCGCGGATCTGCGGCACCGGATTCTCGGCCCCGAACAGGCCAAGGTCGAAATCGACCACATAGGTGCGGCCGGTGGCATTGTTGACCGCCTTGCCGGACATGGTCTCGACCACGCGGGAAATCGGCGCGCTGTCGGGCACTTCGGCGGCAAAGGTCAGAATGTAGCTGTAATCGTAGCGATTGCCCGCCACCAACCGGTCGCCCGGTTGCCAGTACGAAACGATATTGTCGTTGAACTCGTTCTCGACCGGGATCTCGACCAGGGTGACGGTACCCTTGCCCCATTCGCCCTGCGGCGCGATCCAGGCCGAGGGCCGCTTTTCATAGCGCGCCTCGGCATCCTTGTAGGATTCGAAGTCCCGCGCCCGCTGCGCCAGGCCGAAGCCCAGCGGATTGTTGTCCATGAAGGCCGAGATCTGCAAGGCGCTATGCCCCGACAACACCCGCCACAGCCGCTGTTCGTCGCCGGTCAGCATCTGTAGCCCGTCGCTGTCATGCACGGCCGGCCGGTAATCGTCCACGCGCGAGCGGTCGGTGGGCCCGAACCAGTACATCGAGGTCAGCGGCGCGATGCCGGCATTGCCCATGTCGGTGCGCGGGAACAGCGCCACACGGGTGTCGAACACGGTTTCGGCGCCGGGGGTGATGCGGAACTCGAAGGCGCCCGAGACGGATTCGCTGTCCAGCAGCGCATGGATCAGCACCGAGCGGTCCTGCTCCCCCGGCTTGTGGATCCAAAAACCGCGGAACAGCGGGAATTCCTCGCCCTCGGCGCTGCCGGTGCCGATGGCCAGACCGCGCGCCGACAGGCCGTAAAGCGTACCCCGGGCCACGGCGCGGAAATAGCTGGCGCCCTGGAAGACCGCGATCTCGTCCATCACGTCGGGGCGGTTCAGCGGCGCGCGCAGGCGGAAGCCCGACCAGCCCATGCTGCCCAGCGTCTCGTAATCGACGCCGTCGGGGAATTGCGCCGGATCGAAGTCGAACATGTGCGGATCGAACCGGACCGGGATCACCACGCCCTCGTCCACCAGGCTGATATCCACCGGCTCGTGGAAGATCGCCCCCGGCGGCAGCAGGTCCAGCGCGAAATCGCGGCTGCCGACCCAGGGGTCACGGTCGCGGCGGAAGCGGATGCCGCGATACTGGTCATAGGTCAGGTTGGCGAAGCTGCCGACCAGTTCGGCATCGCGATATTCATAGGCTTTGGAGGCCAGGTCCTTGGCCATGGCCGCCACGTCCTCGAAGCCGAAGGGCTTGGGCGGCGCGACCTCGACCGGCTCGGCCTCGGCTTCGGGGGCCGCGGTTTCCGGGCTCTCCTGCGCGAGCGCCGCCCCCAGCGAGGATGACAGGGCGCCGACCGCCGTCATGGCGGCACCGGCAGAGATGACAAATTCGCGACGACGCATCGACCGACCCCTGTTCTTTGGGCGCGAACGCCCAGAAATTCCGAGCGGATTTCGCATTGCCGCGCGGATCAGGCAAGCCTTTTCGCTGCGAATGGCGGGCTCTTGCCAAGAGTTGATCGGATTTGCCGACAAGACAAGGGCTGCCCGCGCCGAAGCGCCGGGCAGCCCCGATGCACGCGATGCGAGCGCTAGCGGTTGATTTCCCGCATCACCCGGCCCTGGGCGTTCATTTCCAGCGAAACCGGCTCGCCTTCCGGATTGACGGCCTGGGCGAGAATGCGCCGACCGTCCTGCGTGATCTCGCCCAGCCCGCTATAGCCGGCTGCGGTCAGCGCCGCGCGCACCGCGCCGCGGTCGAGCGGCTGCGCGGGGGCCACGGCGCCCTGGCGCTGCGGCGCGTCGGCGGGCGCCTGCCCCTCGGGCGCCACGCGGGGCGGTGGCGGCAGGTCGCGGCCCGGTCCGCGGTCCTCGCCCCGGCCTTCGCCCCGGCCTTCGCGATGCCAGCCGCGGTCGTCGTCGCGGTGATGGCGGCGGTGGTGGTCGCCCTTCCGGTCGTGGCGCGCATCCCGGTCGCGGAAACCCGGCCGGTCGTCATCGCCGCGGCCGAAGCGCAGCAACGTCCCGTCCTCGGCGAAGGCGGCGCGTACCTTGTTCCTATCGCCGTCCTGCCCGGCCAGCATCACGCCGCGCTGGCCCGAGAACACCGCCTTCAGCGTGCCCAGCTCGGCATAGACGGCGCTGTCGCGCACCGCCTGCGGCACCAGTTGCTCGACCAGCGCCCGCGGCAGCGCCGCCTCGCCCTTGGCCCGCAGGCCGCGCAACTGGCCCTTGTCGTCCAGCATGACGCCGATCCGGCTGCCGTCGGGCAGCTTGGCTTCGATCCGGGTGCCGCCATGCGGGCCGCGCTTGCGGGTGACATCGGTCAGGCCGGCATCCTGCAGCGCCTTGGGCAACGGCGCCTCGGCCTGCGTTCCGGCCTGCGTTTCGGCGGCGGCCGGGGGTTGCGGGGCGGGCGCGGTGTCCTGCGCCATGGCCGGTGCGGCCAGCACCGCCAGCAGGGCCGAAAGCGCGATCGAGGTCGGGAATGTTCTGCTCATTTCTGGTTCCTTCCTATCGGGGCCACAGGGCCCCCAATGCGAATCGATCAATAGCCTCCGGCCGACCAACCAAAGATCAACGGCCCGTTTGGCTTTCGTTTGGAATTGCGCGATTACATAGGGACCATGATCCGCCCGCGCATCCCCGCCCTGCTTCTGCTGGCTGTCCTGGCCCTGACCTCGCCCGCCCGGGCCGAGGATCGCGGCCACGACCGCGACGGTCCCCGGGCCGAGGAATGGGAGCCGGAATTCGAGGCGCTCGGCCGGCAGGACGACCGCATCCTGCCGCTGAAACGCGCCGCCCAGATCGTGCAGGAGCGGTTCCGGGGCCGGCTGATCGCCGCCCGCCTGGTCCCGCCCACGCCGCAGGAACGCGACCGCGGCGTGGTGCTGGTGCATCAGCTGCGGCTGCTGACGCCGGCGCGCGACGTGCTGGTGGTCCGGCTGGACGCGCATAGCGGCGATTTCCTGGAGGTGGCGGGTGCCGGGCTGACCGAAGCCCGCCGGAAAGGGCCCGAGCCATGAAATGCCTGATCGTCGAGGACGATCCCACGCTGTCCGCCCAACTCGCCCAGGCCATGCGCGACGGCGGCTTTGCCTGCGACCTGGCCGTGGACGGCACGCAGGGCGAGTTCCTCGGTGCGACCGAGACCTATGACCTTGCCGTGCTTGACCTGGGCCTGCCGGGCATTCCGGGGCTCGAGGTGCTGACCCGCTGGCGCGAGGGCGGCGTGACCATGCCGGTGCTGATCCTGACCGCGCGCGGCGACTGGACCGACAAGGTGGCGGGCTTCCGCGCCGGCGCCGACGATTACGCGGTAAAGCCCTTCCGGCTGGAGGAGGTGGTGATCCGCGCCCAGACCCTGGTGCGCCGCGCCGCCGGCCATGCCCAGGCGGTGATCAAGGCCGGGCCGCTGCGGCTCGACACCCAGCTTGGCGTCATCACCCGCAACGGCATGGCGCTGAAGCTGACGGGGTTCGAGACGCGCATCCTGTCCTATCTGATCCACCACCAGAACCGCGTGGTCAGCCGCAGCGAACTGTCCGACCATCTTTATGATTCCGCCGCCGACCGCGACTTCAAGTCCATCGAGGTGGTGATCGGCCGCCTGCGCAGGAAGATCGGCGAGGGCCTGATCGAAACCCGGCGCGGCGAGGGCTATGTGTTGAGGACCGCCGCTTGATCCTGCCCCGCGATTCCATCCGCGCACGGCTGATCGGGCTCGGGGCGGCGCTGACCGGGGTGGCGCTGCTGGCCGGCTACCTGGCGCTCGCCGCCATCCTCGAGGATTTCGTCACCGGCCGCTTCGATGCCGAGACCGAGGCCGTGGCCGAGGCCCTGATCGCCGGCGCCTCGATCGACGCCGGCGGGCGGTTGATCGCCGGTCCTGTTCCCGCCGATCCGCGCTTCGACCGGCCGCTTTCGGGCTGGTTCTGGCAGCTGAGCCAGGACGGCACGGCGATGGAAAAATCGCCCTCGCTGTTCGACAATGTGCTGAAGCCGCCCGATGCGGAGGTGCAGGGCGGTCGCGGCATCGGACCCGAGGGCGAGGCGCTGCGCGTGACCCATCATCGCTTCACCCTGCCCGACAACGGCTCGGCGCTGGCGGTGACGGTGACCGCGCCGCGGGCCGAGATCGAGGCGAGCCTGTCCCGCCTGCGCCGGCCGCTGGCCGTCTCGCTTGCGGTGCTGGGGCTGGCGCTGGCGCTGGCCAGCGTGCTGCAGGTCGCGGCCGGGCTGCGCAGCCTGGACCGGCTGGGCCGGGACATCCGGGCGATCCGCGCAGGCCGGACCGAGACGCTGCCCCTGCCCGCCGTGGCCGAGCTGCGCCCCGTCGCGGCCGAGATCAACGCGCTGCTGGAACAGAACCGCGCCGTGCTGGCCCGCTCGCGCGAGCATGTCGGAAACCTGGCGCATTCGCTGAAGACGCCGCTGGCGGCGCTGGACAATGCCCTGCCCGCCGAACATCCCGGCCATGCGCTGATCGCCCGCATGGACCGCCAGATCGGCTGGCATCTGCGCCGCGCCCGCAGTTCGGCCGCACCGCGGCTGCTGGGCCAGCGCACCCCGCTTGCCCCGGTGGTCGACGACATCCTGCTGGTGCTGCGCGGCCCGATCCTGGACGCGGGGCTGGCGGTCGATCTGGCCATCCCCCCCGCGGCCGCCTTCGCCGGCGAGCGACAGGATCTCGAGGAGATGCTGGGCAACCTGGTCGAGAACGCCGTGAAATGGGCCGGCAGTCGCATTCGCCTGTCCGCACGGGCCGAGGGCGAAAGTCTGCGCCTGCTGATCGAGGATGACGGCCCCGGGATGTCGGCCGAGGATCATGCGCTTGCTCTGACCCGCGGCGCCCGCCTGGACGAGGCCGGCCCGCCCGGCGCCGGCCTCGGCCTTGCCATCGTCGCCGACTTGGCGGCGCTGCATGGCGGCGGGCTGGCACTGGAGCGCTCCGATCTGGGCGGGTTGCGGGCGGTGCTGCGCTTGCCGGGGATTCCGGTGTAAGCGACGGCTTTTGGCGAGTGCGCCGGTGGCAGGGCATGTCGAATGCCGCGGAATTCCGCCTTGCTCTGGCTGGGCCATGCGCTTATCTCGATCAAGCTTTTCACCGGGACAGACGGGCAGGTCGTTTCGTTTCGGGAAAGCCGTCGTAAGCTGGCCGAGCCGGAATGTCTGTCCGGTGCGGTGAGCCTTGCGGTGGAACGGAAGCGTGGCCGAGTGGTTTAAGGCTCTAGTCTTGAAAACTAGCGTGCGGGGAACCGCACCGTGGGTTCGAATCCCACCGCTTCCGCCACTTCGGTATAAAACCGGGAACGCCGATTCCCGCCGTTTTCCCTCCCTTGGTGGCTACCAGCGTCCGCAACAGGACGTTTTTGTTCCCTTTGAGATAGATCGCATCGTCCGCGACCTCGACACGCTGGGCGAAGGCCCGGACGTGATCCCGCCGATAGCCGCCCTTATCGAGCCGGAGCCGGGTGCGCGCTTCGCTCGCCAGTTCCCGCACGGCTGCCCCTGTGAGGCGCTGGTGGGTGGAGCTGGCGAGCATGGCTTCGATCCGCGCGGCGTCGGCCCGTGCCTGATCCCGAAGCGCCGTGAGGCCCGCGATGCGCTCGCCAAGCGAGGACTCGGCCGGGTCGAGTGAACCGGCTTCTATGGCGTCGTAGAGGCGCTTGAGGCGGTTGTCGGCTTCGGCCGCGCGCTGGTTCAACTCGGCGATGTGCTGGCTGCGCCGCTCGACGCCCTCCTGACGGCGATCCAGAAGCGAGGCGAGAATGTCTTCGATCCGCTCGGGGTCGAGTAGCCTTTCCTCGATATGGCTGACCACGATGCGGTCGAGCTTGTCCATGGGGATCGCCCGGCCCTTGCAGCCGGTTTCGCCCTGCCGCGCCCGGATCGAGCAGGCATAATAGCGATAGCGGCCGTTCTTGCCGGTGCGCAGCGTCATGGCCCCGCCGCAATTGCCGCAATGGCAAATGCCGGTCAGCAGGTTCGGGCCGCTGACGACGCGGGGCGGCGTCACCTTGGGATTGTTGACCTGCAAGCGGTGCTGAACGGCCTCGAATATCTCAAGGTCGATCAGCGGCGGCACCGCGACGGTGACGACTTCTTCCTCGGGCTTCACCTCGCCCTTCTTGGAACGGCGATTGAAGCGATGCTCACCGATATAGGTGCGCCGGGTCAGGACACAGTGAAGCTGGCCGATGCCCCAACGCCCGCCGTTGCGTGTGAACATGCGGTGCTTGTTCAGGTGGTTGACGATGTTCTTGACGCCCATGGGGCCGGACGTGCCATCGCCTTCCGATGCGAGGCGGAAGATCAGCCGCACGGTGTCGGCATGGAGCGGGTCAATCTCCAGCTTCTTCTTCATCTTCGCGCCGCGCTGCTCGGCATCGACGACGCGGTAGCCGATGGGCGGCAGCGAGCCGTTCCAGAAGCCTTGCCGGGCGTTTTCCTTCAAGGCGCGCAGGACGTGCTTGGCGTTCTCCTTCGACTGGTATTCGTCGAACAGCGACATGATCCGCCTCATCATGTCGTGGATCGGATCGTCGCCAAGCTCCTGCGTGATCGAAACCAGCTTCACGCCGTTCTTCGCCAGCTTGCGGTAATAGAACTCCATTTCAAATTCGTCGCGGAAGAAGCGCGAAAAGCTGTGAACCACGACGACATCGAACGATGCCGGCTTGGCGGTCGCAGCCTCTATCATCCGCTGGAACTCGGGGCGGCGGTCGTTCGTGGCGCTGTTGCCCGGCTCCACGAAGGTTTCGACAAGCTGGTAGCCGCGCGTCTCGCAATAGGCTTCGCCCTGGCGCTTCTGGTCGGGGATCGACACGTCATGCTCGGCCTGCCGGGCCGTCGAGACGCGCAGATAGAGCGCGGCGCGCAGCGCGACATGAGGACTTTGCATATTCATAGCGCACCTCCCTTCGCGGCCTGACGCTCGATCAGCGGCAGCTCCAGCGCCACGCGGTCGTGCAAGACCTTCGGCATGAGCTTCCGGCCCTCGCCGGGTTCCATGCGGACAAGGCCGTAACCCGCCATCGTCTTGAGGGTCCGGGACAGGCTCGGCTTGGTCCGGCCCGTGATCCGCGATAGTTCCTCCAGCGAGCCGGGCGACTGCTCATGGATGACACGCAGCAGCTCGCGGTTCCCGCTGGAGAGGATTTGCGCGAAGGATTCCGTGGACGTGAACCACACCTTCGGATCGTCGGGTGCGGGCTTTTCCTCGCCCCTGGCAACCCGCATCGTGCGGGCCTTCATTTCGTCGTAGTCGGCAATCCCGACTTTCAATGTGGTCATATCACGCCTCGCTCTTTCAACACCGCGTCAACCGCCTGCCAGAAGTCGGCCAGCAGCGTGGCCGCATCCTCCCAGGCGTAGGGCTTCACGGTCTGGAGGCGGTGCCGATGGTCCATCGGCTCGCCCCTCCTGCCTCGGCCGACCGGGTGGGCGTTGTCGAAGCCGACCAGCCGTTCGCCCGAAGGCCCGTGAAGCGTGAGCGAATAATCGAGGCCGTGCGGCTTCTCCGGCGATGCCGGAACGCGGGTGACGACGAACTTCACCCAATGGCCGCCCTCGGGATCGACAACAAGCACCTGTCCGTCGAGGTCCAGAAGCGTGTCGAGGCTCGGATCACGATCCTCGCTCATGGCTTATTGTTACCATCTGTTGATAACAACGGCAAGCCCTGATCGCCGGGATCGTCGATCGGGCCGAACAGCCGATCGAGAACATCGCCGAAATACCGCTCGAAGATTTCAAGTTCGGCCTCGGTGATCGGAACCTTCTCCGGCCAGTCGTCGAAGACGGGCAGCGATTCCACATCGACGATGCGAAGCGGCGACCTTCGGCGCTCCCGGCCGTCCGGCGTGGGTTCGTCGGTATAGTCGAAAAGATCGTCGGGAAGTGTCTCGGGAACCGGCTGTCGTGGTCGCCCTTTGCGGGCGCGGCGGAGCTCTGCGCACATGGAATCCTCCTTGGTTCTGGTGGATTCCGGGGCGATGAAGGCCCCGGAATTAGTCGAACCATGGAGGGCAGTCGGCGGCCTGTAGCGTGCCGCATTTGTGTTGATGCGCTGGCGGCACCCCTGCCGCCGGGCAGTCCTAGCTTGCGGTTCGCCGTGCTTTGGTGAAGCCGCGATCCGTGGCGATGAACCGCTCCAGCATCGGCACAATGAGCCTGACGGGATCAGCGGCGGGCTGGCCCGTCTCGCGAGCCAGCACCTCGGCGTAGGCGGCCAGATCGCGGTGGAGCGGCGCGGGTAGCTCTACGGTGATCTTCACGGGCTTGTCGTCGGGCAGCGGGCCGAGTTTCAGCTTAGTCATGGTCAGCCTCCTGCCTGCTCGAATACAAGGTCGCGGGTGACGATGATCCTGACCGGGAAGCCCGGCCGGATGGTCAGCGTCGGCGCGACCTGCAACTGGCGCTGGACGATCTGCTGGCCCGCCTGGTTGACGGTATCCTGCGCCCCGTCGCGGATGGCCCGGATCAGCCGGTCCTCGTCGCTGGTCGCCAGCTCCGTGCCGACCGCGAGCAGCGTGGAGAGGCCAGCCGCTTTCATCAGATCCCACCAATGGTAATCGACACCATCCTCAAGGCCCGCATAGCCGCTGGCATCCGCGCCCGGCAGGCGCTCCAGAACGATGGAACGGCCGCCGGGCAGGATCAGGCGATTCCACACCAGCAACACGCGGCGCTGGCCGAAGGTCACGCCGTCATCATACTGGCCGATGATGCGCGTTCCCTGCGGGATCAGAAGCAGCGAGCCGGTCGGGCTGTCATATACGTTCTCCGTAACCTGCGCGGTGATCTGGCCGGGAAGGTCTGAACGGATGCCCGTTATCAAAGCGGCCGGGATCACGGCCCCGGTCTGAAGGATGTAGGGCGATGCCGGCGGCGCGACACGATCCGGCGCGACGGTCTGCCGGTCCACCGGCCCGTTGAGGAACGCCGCGTGCCGGTCCTGCGTCGCGGGCTGACCGCCGAGGCCAAGACCGGCAAGGCCGGGCATGGCCGTCCCTGCTTGCGCTCCCGTGCGCGGGCCGGACTGGAAAAACACATTGCTCAAGCGCGCGGCTTCTTCCTCACCGAGACGGCGCTGTTCGTCGGGATCGACGGCGGGTGTCGTCATGACGGGTGGCGCGACCGGCTGCCCTCTATTCTGCGCATCGAGGATCGGACGGCCGAGGTCACCCGGCAAGGCCGGTCCCAGGACCGGGCCGCTATAGTCACTCGGCAGGCCCGCCAGCCCATCGGCGGTTTGCCGGTTGTTGGTCGAGTAGAGTTCGCTGCCGTCCGGCCCTCCGTCGCGGGTCTGGAGCGCATAGATGAGTGCGCCGCCGATGCCGAGCAACGCAACCGCGCCGACGCCCGCCAGCATCTTGCGGGACAGGCGGGTGACGCGGGGCGGCTCGGCGCGCAGGCGCATGGGCGCGGCGGTTTCGGTGATGGTGTTGTCGGTCATGACGGGGAGCCTCCGGTCGCGCTGGCGGGCTGCGCGTCAGCGGCCTGCGTTGGGTTGGTGCGGACGATCCTGACGACCTGCTGGCGGTTGCCGCTGCCAAGGCGCAGCTCGGCCGCGCCGAACAACCTGTCCACGATCAGGACGTTCTGGTGGATGCGGGAATTGACGATCTGTGGCTCGCCGTTCGTGCCAAGCACGAAGATCGGCGGCATCTCGCCCTGCACGATCCCGGCCGGGAAGACGACATAGACGCGCCGTCCATCGTCGAACACGGAAACCGGCCGCCATGGCGGGCTGTCGCCCTGCACCTGCAAGCCATAGCGATAGTTCCGCGCCGCCTCGGCCGGGATGATCGGCGCGGCCGGAACGGTCTGGCGCTGGCCCGGCGTTGCTGGATAGGCCCATGCCACGGCCGGCATGTAGAGCGATTCCCGCGCGCGCAGCTCGAGCATGTAGGTGCGCCGGTCGGTGGTGACGACAAGGTTGGTGGAAATGTCCGGCCGCGTCGGCTTCACGAGGATATGGACACGGCGATTTGCACCGCTGCCGCTCTCGGTGTCGCCGATGATCCAGCGGGCGGTATCGCCGGCCGCAATCGGCCCCGCGCCTGTCAGGCTCTCGCCCGGCTCCAGCGCGATCGTCGTGATCTGCCCGACTGCGGCATAGACCTGATAGAGCGCGCCTTCGCTCCATGGGAAAACCTGTATGGCGTTGTAGTAGCCTTCCCGGCGCGGCTCGACGCGGGCGGCGGCATTGGCGTTCTCGACACGGCCTGCCGGCGTGGCGGCGGCTTGCCCGCCATGCGCCACGGTCCAGGCCGGGGGCGTATGGAGCGGCCGGGGCGCGTTGTCGGTCGCGGCGGCCTGCACGGTGGGCAGCGGCGGAACGCTGGTGTCGTAGCTGAATTGCGGCGTCCGGTTGGTGGTGCAGCCTGCCAGCATGGTAGCCGAAAGCAGGGCGGCGGCGACTGCGGGGCGAAGGATGATCGTCCTCATTGGCCCATCTCCCGCGACCAGTTGATTGCATTGACGTAGATGCCGAGCGGGTTCGCGCGCAGCCGTTCGGCGTCGCGCGGCGGCTGGATGGCGATGGTCAGGATGGCAGTCCATCGCTCGGTCGTGGAAAGCTGGCCGTTCTCGAAGTGCCTCTCCGTCCAGGCCACGCGGAACGAGTTGGGGGACGCCCGGATGACGCTCGACACCTCGACGGCGATCTGTTGCCGGCCGACCTTGGCAAAGGGATCATTCGTCCTTGCGTAGTCATTCAACGCCGCCGCCCCCCGGTCGGTCGTCCACTCATAGGCGCGAAGCCAGTTCTGCCGGACAATAATGGCGTCGGCCGGGATCGCGCGGACCTGCTCGATGAAGCGGCCAAGGTGGAACGCGATCTGCGGATCGGTCGGGCGATAATCGGCACTCGCAGGCGCGACGGTCTGCGCCTGGCCGAGATTATCGACCTGCACCACCCACGGCACCACGTTCCCGCGCGCCGATTGCCACACGAGCGCGGATGCGAATCCGGCCGACAGGATCAGCGAGCCGAAGGCCATATAGCGCCAGTTCTTCGCCTGAACGCGGGCCGAGCCGATACGCTCGTCCCACACTTGCGCGGCCTTCTGATAGGGCGTCTCGGGTTCCGGCGTCTTGCCGTAGTGGGTCGATGGTCGTTTGAAGATGCTCATGTGCGGTCGCTTTCGGAAAGGTTGATGGAGGAACCGCCGCCGTGGCCGTCGCCGGAGCGGACAGCATGTGCGGCCATGGTCGTGCCGTGGTTCACGGCCTGCGAACGCCGCATCCGCTGCGCCCAGGCCGGGGGGCTGCCGGCCGGGCCGGATGCTGCGGCGGCTGCATCGGCGCTCGCGCCGCCAACCGTCCCCATGGTGGAGCCGCCGCCCGTCACGCCGAATCCGGCCTTCGCGCCTTCGGAGAAGCTGGATTTGACGGATTCGGAAGCGCGCGCTACGGCGCGTTTGAGGGGCGAGATAGCTGCCGATCCTGCGGCTCGCGCCACGCTGCCAAGGCCGGAAGCGACGCCCGCCGCGCCGGACTGGCCGAGCGCACCGACGCTATAGGCAGCGGCCGCCGCTCCCGCGGCCGTCGCGCCGCCGCGAACGGCCGCGGCTCCACCGGACAGGGCAGCAGCGCCGCCCTTCGCGGCAAGCATGGCCCCGCCACCGGCCGCCGCGCCGCCCGCAAGCACCATGCCGCCGGCAGCGAGGCCGGTTCCCACGGCTGCGCCTGCGCCAAGCTGCGGGCCGCCAGAGACGATGCCGTTAGCGATGCCGGGGCCGAAGATGCCGAGGCCGAGCAGCGACAGCGCGGCGAGCACAATCGCCATGGCGTCGTCGATGGTCGGGGTCGCGCCCCGCCGAAACCGGCCGTGAATTGCGCAAACAAGGTGCTGCCGATGCCGATGATGACGGCGAGCACCAAGACCTTGATGCCGGAGGACACCACGTTGCCCAAGACCTTCTCGGCCATGAACGCGGTCTTGCCGAACAGGCCGAAGGGGATCAGCACGAAGCCGGCAAGCGTGGTCAGCTTGAACTCGATCAGGGTCACGAAAAGCTGGATGGCGAGTATGAAGAAGGCCAGCACCACCAGCGCCCATGCGAACAGCAGGCACGCGATCTGAATGAAGTTCTCGAAGAAGGCGATCCAGCCCATCAGGTCGGAAATGGAATCGAGCAGCGGACGGCCGGCGTCGAGGCCGGTCTGTGCCACGCGGCCGGGCCGCATCAGGTCTTCGGCAGAAAAGCCGGTGCCCGACGCCATCAGGCCGAGACCGGCGAAACTCTCGAAGACGAGGCGGGCGAGGTTGTTCCAGTTGGAGATGATGTAGGCGAACACCCCAACGAACAGGGTCTTCTTCACCAGCCGGGCGATGATGTCGTCATCCGCGCCCCACGCCCAAAACAGCGCGGCGAGCGTCACGTCGATAACAATCAGGGTGGTGGCGATGAAGGCCACCTCGCCGCCGAGCAGGCCGAACCCGCTGTCGATGTAGGAGGTGAAAACCCCGAGGAAATTGTCGATAACGCCCGTATTGCCCATGGTCAGCGCGCCTCGCTGCGGTCACGGCCGAGGAAACGGTCACGGGATTCTGCCCATGCATCGAGGCAGTCGGTGTCACTCGCCGCCGCCTCGCCGAGCTGCTGGCAACGGCGCAGGGTTTCGCGCAACGGGTCGGCCGGGGGCTGGAAGGCCGGCGCAGGGGGTGGCGCGGAAGGTTCATCCTTCCGCGCCATGTCGATTGCGGTCACTGTCAAGGCAATCGCAACGAACACGACGGCCCCGAGCCGGGCCAGCATCTTGCCGTCCATGGCGAGCCTCCCGGTCAGTTGTTGCCGTTGTTGAACATTTGCGCGTTGCCGGGCTGGTATCCGCTACCGGGCGTGAGGAAGCGGCGGCGCTGCTCGCGGCCCTGTTCGGCGGCGGTGGCGCGCTCGGCCTCGGTCAGCGCGTCGGCCCGCCCGTTCGCCGAGATGAGCGCGATCAGGTCGGAAAGCTGCTGCGACTGGAGGGCAAGGAGCTGGTTGCCCGCCTGCGTGGCTTGCAGTGCCCCGGTCGCGCCCTGACTCTGGCCGACCAGCGCGGCCATCTCGGCGCGGTTGCTGTCGATGTTGCCGACGACGCCAGCCTGCACGCGCATGGCGTCCTGCAAACCGCCAACCGTATTTTCCCAGCGGCTGCGCGCGTCGGCGACCAGTTGGGCGTCGGTCGCCGAAAGCGAGACATTGCCGTATTGGCTCTGGAACGCTTGGTCGATCTGTCCGACCTCGAAGGCGATGTTCTGCGCCTGCCCCAAAAGCTGCTGCGTGCGCTGGACGTTCTGCTGGAGCTGCTGGAGCGACGAATACGGCAGGCTCGCCAGATTACGGGCCTGATTGATGAGCATCTGCGCCTCGTTCTGGAGGCTGGTGATCTGGTTATTGATCTGCTCAAGGGTGCGCGCTGCCGTGAGCACGTTCTGCGCGTAGTTGGACGGGTCATAGACGATGCGGCCGAAGCCAAAGAGCTGGGCATGGGCCGGGCTTGCCAGCATGGGCGAAAGCGCGACGGGCACGGCGAGCGCCAGCGCGAAGGCCGATGCTCCGACGATCTTGGGATAGGTCATGGAAGAATCTCCTGTGTGGGGTGGGTATCGAGCCGGGCCGGCGCGGCGGATTCCGGCCGGTCGGCAAGATTGGTGAGGTTCGGGATCAGGTCGGCCGCCCACTCGACGCCGCGCTCGCGCAGCCATGCGGCGAGGAAACCGGCGCGGCCGTGCTCGGCATGGATGCGCGCAATTTCCGTCTGGTCGGATTTGGAAGATGCGGCGCAGAGCGCGAGGCCGACTTCGGACAGGCCAAGCTCGAACAGCCGGTTGCCGCGCCGTGACTGGCAGTAATAATCCCGCTTGGGCGTGGCCCTTGCGAGGATTTCGATCTGCCTGTCATTGAGGCCGAAGCGGCGATAGATGGCCGTGATCTGCGGCTCGATGGCGCGCTCGTTCGGCAGCAGGAGCCGCGTCGGGCAGCTCTCGATGATGGCGGGCGCGATGTTGCTGCCGTCAATGTCGGACAGGCTTTGCGTGGCGAATATGACGCTGGCGTTCTTCTTGCGCAGCGTTTTCAGCCATTCGCGGAGCTGGCCGGCGAACCCCTCATCGTCCAGTGCAAGCCAACCCTCGTCGATGATGAGCAGCGTCGGCCGCCCGTCGAGCCGGTCGCCGATGCGATGAAAGAGATAGGCCAGCACCGCCGGGGCTGCGCCGGTCCCGACAAGCCCCTCGATCTCGAAGGCTTGCACGTCCGCCGCGCCAAGATGTTCCGTCTCCGCGTCGAGCAACCGGCCATAGGCGCCGCCGACGCAATAAGGCCGAAGGGCCTGTTTGAGGTCGTTGCTTTGCAGCAGGACCGCGAGGCCGGTGATCGTGCGTTCTCCGGCCGGCGCCGAGGCAAGCGAAGTCAACGCCGTCCAGATGTGTTCCTTCACCTCCGGCGTGATCGTGATGCCTTCACGGCCAAGAATGGCGGCAATCCAGTCGGCGGCCCAGGCGCGTTCATAGGTGTCGTGGATGCGGGCGAGCGGCTGGAGCGATACGGAAGTGTCCGAACCTTCGGTCAGCCCGCCGCCGAGGTCGTGCCAGTCGCCGCCCATGGCGAGCGCGGCGGCGCGGATGCTGCCGCCGAAGTCGAACGCGAACACCTGGCTTCTGGCGTAGCGGCGGAACTGGAGCGCCATGAGGGCGAGCAACACGCTCTTGCCTGCCCCTGTGGGGCCGACGACAAGGGTGTGGCCTACGTCGCCGACATGGAGACTTAGCCGGAACGGGGTGGAGCCTTCGGTCCTGGCGTATAGCAATGGAGCGTCGCCGACATGCTCGTCCCGTTCCGGCCCCGCCCAAACGGCGCTCAACGGCACCATATGGGCGAGATTCAATGTGCTGATGGGCGGCTGCCGCACGTTGGCGTAGGCGTGTCCCGGCAGGCTGCCGAGCCATGCGTCAACCGTGTTGACCGTCTCGGGCATGGCGGTGAAGTCGCGGCCCTGAACGATCTTCTCGACCAGCCGCAGCTTCTCATCGGCCAAGCGGGGATCGTCGTCCCATACCGTCACCGTGGCGGTGACATAGGCCATGCCCGCCACATCCGCGCCGAGTTCCTGCAAGGCCATGTCGGCGTCGAGCGCCTTGTTGGCCGCGTCGGTGTCCACCAGGGCGGACGCCTCGTTGGTCATCACCTCTTTTAGAATCGCGGCGACGGACTTCCGCTTGGCAAACCACTGGCGGCGGATACGGGTCAGCAGCCGCGTGGCGTTGGTCTTGTCGAGCAGGATCGCGCGGGTGTTCCACCTGTAGGGGAAGGCCAGCCGGTTCATCTCGTCCAGGAGGCCCGGCGTCGTCGCGGTGGGGAATCCCACGATGGTCAGGACGCGCAGATGCGCGGTGCCAAGCCGAGGCTCCAGCCCGCCGGTCAACGGCTGGTCGGCCAGCAACGCGTCCAGATACATCGGCACTTCGGGAACGCGGACGCGATGCCGGTTCGTGGAAACCGTCGAATGGAGATAGGTCAGCGTCGCGCCGTCATCCATCCAACGGCACTCGGGCATGAAGCCGTCGAGCAGCGCCAGAACGCGGTCGGTGCGGTCCACGAAGCTGCGCAGCAATTCGTGCGGGTTTACCCCGGATTGCTCGCGGCCCTCATAGAGCCAGCTTTCCGCCCGTGCGGCTTCCTCGGCGGGGGGCAGCCAAAGGAAGGTGAGGAAATAGCCGGACACGAAATGCGCGCCCGCTTCCTCGAAACCGGCTTTGCGCTCTGCATCGACCAGCGCCGACGCGGGATCGGGAAAGATGCTGTCGGGATAGGTCGCGGCTTCGCTGCGCTGCTCCTCGACGAAGATGCTCCAGCCCGATCCGAGGCGGCGCACGGCGTTGTTGATGCGGCCGGCGACGGCGACCAGCTCGGCGGCGACGGCGGAATCCAGATCGGGACCGCGAAACTTCGCCGTCCTCTGAAAACTCCCGTCCTTGTTCAAGACGACGCCGGAGCCGACCAATGCGGCCCATGGCAGATAATCGGCGAGCCGGGTGGCGGTGCGGCGGTATTCGGCAAGGTTCATCATGGCCGCGCCCTCACACCGCCAGATGGCCGGGGATGCGCAGATGCCGCCTCCCGACCTCGACGAATTGGGGATCGCGCTTCGCCGCCCACACGGCCACGAAATGGCCGATGGCCCAAATGGCGATGCCGACCAGCCAGAGGCGCAGGCCGAGGCCCACGGCCCCGGCAAGCGTTCCGTTCATGATGGCGATGGCGCGCGGTGCGCCGCCGAGCAGGATATGCTCGGTCAGCGCCCGATGGACCGGAACCGTGAAGCCCGGCACCGCGTCGAGTTGTTCGAGGCCGCCCGCCATCAAACGAGCGCCCCGCCGCCGAACGAGAAGAACGACAGGAAGAAGCTCGACGCCGCGAAGGCGATGCTGAGGCCGAACACGATCTGGATCAGGCGACGGAAGCCGCCGCTGGTATCGCCGAAGGCCAGCGTCAGGCCGGTGGCGATGATGATGATGACGGCGACGATCTTGGCGACCGGCCCCTCGATGGACTGAAGGATTTGCTGAAGCGGTTGCTCCCACGGCATCGACGATCCCGACGCATGGGCGGCCGGGGCGAGCATGAGGCTGATGGCAAGGGTGGATGCGGCGGTCGCGGCGAAGCGATAGCCGCGCGAAATCGTGCGGATCATGAAGATTCTCCTGTGTTGGGGTTGGCTTGGGTGATGCGGTAATCGCCGTCCGGCCCCAGCCCTTCGACACGGGCCAGTTCGGCGAGCCGGCGCGCGGAACCGCGCCCGGCAAGGACGGCAACAAGGTCGATGGTTTCCGCGATCAGGGCGCGCGGGACCGTGACGACAGCCTCTTGAATGAGCTGTTCAAGGCGGCGCAGCGCGCCGATGCCGGAACCGGCATGGATGGTGCCGATGCCGCCCGGATGGCCGGTTCCCCAAGCTTTGAGCAGGTCGAGGGCTTCGGGGCCGCGCACCTCGCCGATGGGGATGCGGTCGGGGCGCAGGCGAAGCGACGACCGCACAAGGTCCGACAGGCTGGCGACGCCATCCTTGGTTCGCATCGCCACCAGATTGGGCGCGGCGCATTGCAGTTCGCGCGTGTCCTCGATGATGACGACGCGATCCTGCGTCTTCGCCACCTCGGCGAGCAGCGCGTTGGTGAGCGTCGTCTTGCCGGTGGACGTGCCGCCCGCGACAAGGATGTTGGCGCGGGACTGGACGGCGGCGCGCAGCGTATCCGCCTGGTCGGTGGTCATGATGCCCGCCGCCACATAGTCGTCGAGGCTGAACACCGCGACGGCGGGCTTGCGGATGGCGAAGGCCGGCGCGACGACCACGGGCGGAAGTAGCCCCTCGAACCGCTCGCCGGTTTCGGGAAGCTCGGCCGAAACGCGCGGACTGCGGGCGTGAACCTCCGCGCCGACATGATGGGCGACCAGCCGCACGATGCGTTCGCCATCGGCGGCGGACAGGCGCTCGCCCGTGTCGGCCAGCCCCTCGGACAGCCGATCCACCCAAAGCCGGCCATCGGGATTCAGCATCACCTCGACCACGGTGGAGTCTTCGAGCAGGCGCGCGATTGCCGGCCCGAGCGCGGTGCGCAACATGCGCGCGCCGCGCTGCATCGCCTCCTGTCTGTGATGGTTGGTGGTCATGTCGGCCCCGGCTTTCGGTGGGGACGCGACAGGCAATCCCCGGATCGGGGTCGATTAAGAGAGGCCGAAATCCGGCCGCTTCAACAAGTATCTAAGTGCAGGCGGGCATCGGCGGCGACCGGCGGCAAACAGGATGGGCCTGAATACTCAAGCCGGATCGCCGTTAGCCTCCGGCTCATCCGTGGAGTGGTTTTCGCGGGGTGAGTCGATGTCGCACGACAGCTCCTTGAGAAACCTGTCTCCGGTGGCGAGGCGCTTGCCGAGGGTCTGCATGAAGCCCTCGAACCGTTCCGCACCTTTCGCGCGGGCGGCGGATTGCGCGCTCCCCGAAAGCGGCGGCGTGAAGGTCAGCCAGAACAGGATGAACAGCGAAACCGTCTCGCCGAGGGCTGCAAGGTCCAGGTCGAGCGCGTCGATCTGGCGGCCGAGCTTGTCCAGGCGGCGCGACATGGCGGCTTCGAGCTGGTCGGTGGCATCGCCGGACAGGTAGGACATGACCGCCGCTTCGACGATGGCGGATTTCGACACCTTGCGACGCAGCGCCAGCGTCTCGATCTGCGGTATAAGCGCGGGGTCGAAATAGAGATTCAGGCGGGTTCGTGTGGTCATGGGCGTGTCCTCAAAGCTCGATTCCATCATCGGGGTTCATGGCGACCTGCCGCGCGACCATCCTCATGCGCTGGCGCATGGCGCGGGCCTTGGCCGCGTCCACGTCCGGCTCGTCGTCCAGGATGTCGAACTCCTGCGCGGGCGACGGCGGCGGTGCGACGATTTCCTCATGCTCGGGCAATTCCGGCTCGCGGCGGATGCCCGCATTGGCCGGATCGCCTTCGGTCCTGTCGGTGGCGTCCGTTACGGGATGGCTCGCCGCCGCGACCACGCGGCTCGACCAATCATCCGATGACGGATTCGTGGCGGAACCGACCGCTGGATCGGGTGGGGTCAGGATGCGTTCCATGAACCGCGCATCCTCGAAATAGCGCGCCTTGATGGCCCGGATCGGCGGCGTTCCGGCGACCATGACGATTTCCTCGGATGGCGGAAGCTGCATCACCTCGCCCGGCGTGAGCAGCGGTCGCGCCGTCTCCTGCCGCGAAACCATGAGATGCCCCAACCACGGGGCCAGCCTATGCCCGGCGTAGTTGGTGGAATCGCGCATCTCGGTTGCGGTGCCGAGGGCTTCGCTGATCCTCTTTGCGGTCCTCTCGTCGTTCGTGGCGAAGGCGATGCGGACATGACAATTATCGAGGATCGCGTTGTTCGGCCCATAGGCGCGCTCAATCTGGTTGAGCGATTGGGCGATGAGAAACGACTTCATTCCGTAGCCAGCCATGAAGGCGAGCGCGGATTCAAAGAAATCCAGCCTGCCGAGCGCGGGAAACTCGTCCAGCATCAATAGCAGGCGATGGCGCTTGCCGGACGTGTTCAAGTCCTCGGTCAACCGCCTGCCGATCTGGTTGAGGATCAACCTTATGAGGGGCTTGGTGCGGTTGATGTCGGACGGCGGCACGACAAGGTAGAGGCTGACGGGCTGGCGGTTTCCGACCAGATCGGCAATGCGCCAGTCGCAGCGGGCCGTCACCCGCGCCACCACGGGATCGCGGTATAACCCCAGATAGGACATTGCCGTGCTGAGAACGCCCGACCGTTCGTTCTCGGACTTGTTCAGCAGTTCGCGCGCCGAGGACGCGATGACGGGGTGAACGCCGGCTTCGCCCAGGTGCGGCGTCTCCATCATCGCGCGCAAGGTCGCCTCGACCGGGCGGCGGGGATCGGACAGGAAATTGGCGACGCCTGCGAGCGTCTTGTCTTTCTCCGCGTAGAGGACATGCAGGATCGCGCCCACAAGCAGGCTGTGGCTGGTCTTTTCCCAATGGTTGCGCTTGTCGAGGCTGCCTTCGGGATCGACCAGAATATCCGCGATATTTTGAACATCCCTGACCTCCCACTCGCCTTGCCGAACTTCAAGCAATGGGTTGTAGGCGGACGATCTGGCGTTGGTCGGATCGAACAGCAGGACGCGGCCGTGCTTCGCCCGGAAGCCCGCCGTGAGGGTCCAGTTCTCCCCTTTGATGTCATGGACAATGCAGCTTCCCGGCCATGTCAGCAGAGTCGGCACCACTAGCCCGACGCCCTTGCCGCTACGCGTCGGGGCGAAACATAGGACATGCTCGGGGCCGTCATGGCGCAGATAGTCCTGGGGATGCCGGCCAAGCACGACGCCATCGGGACCGAGCAATCCGGCGGCGCGGATTTCCTTGTCCTCGGCCCATCGCGCCGAACCATAGGTGGCGACGTTGCGCGCCTCCCGCGCCCGGATGATCGACATGAGGATGGCGGCGGCGATGGCGAGGAAGCCGCCCGACACGGCGATGATGCCGCCCTCCACGAAGATCGCCGGCGCGTAGGCGTCGAACGAAAACCACCACCAGAAGAAAGCCGGGGGATAGTAGATCGGCAGGCCCGCCAGCTCGAACCATGGATTGCCGAGCTGGGGCTGGAAGCCGAGGCGGAAGGCAACCCATTGCGTCGCCGCCCAGGTCATCACCAGAACGATGGTGAAAACCACCGCGATCTGGCCCCATAAGATTCGGCCACCACGCATCCAGGCTCCAGTCTGCAAAAGGGACGGAGCCGATCAGAGAGTAAGCAAAAACCGGGCAGGCAATAGGAGCGAGGATGCGGGAGGGCTGCCGGATACGGGCGGCGGTAAATAGGACGGTCGTGGCAGCGCGGCCGCCTGCGCTGGCGTCTATGCGGAGTGGCCGGGGCGAATCGCTGGGGAAATCAGTCCGCCCGAACCCGGCCGCCCCATGTCGCTTGCAAGCGTGAGCAAGTTATGAAGCGCGGCGCTGCGATTGTAGGGCGACCAGACGGCCGAGAACGGAACCGGCTCCGGCTCGTCGGCGAATGGCAGGAAGACCACACCGGACGTTGGAAGCAGCGTCGTGGCCGCCCCGGCGATGGTGATGCCGAACCCCTGTCCGACCATGGATAGCAAGGTGCTGCGCTCAACATCGAAGCGTTGTATCGAGGATGTGGGCCAGCGTCCGGCAAGGCGCAGAACGATATGGTCGTAAGCCTGCGGGCCGGTGCCGCCGGATCGGACAAGGAACGTCTCCCCTGCGAGGTCGGCCCAGGTGACGGCAAGCTGGTCGGCCAGCCGGTGCCGATCCGGTAGCGCCGCGACCAGTGGTTCGGCCCATATACGCCGGGAATGGCAGTCGGGCAGTTCGGGGCTTCCTGCTACGAACACCACGTCCAAACGGTCGGCGCGAAGCTGTGTGACGGTATCGCGGGCCGTGCCTTCGGTAATCTCGATGTCGATGCCGGGATGGTCTTCCCGGTATCCGGCAAGCAGGTCTGCAAGGAAGCTGCACGGGATCAGGGCATGGACGCCGATGCGCAGGCGACCACATTCCCCTGATGCGGCCATGCCTGCGGTCTTCACCGCATGGTCGAGTTGGTCGATGCCTGCCGCTATCCGCTCGATGAATTGGCGTCCGGCTTCGGTCAACCGGACGCCGCGCGCATGGCGCTCGAACAGGAGGATGCCGAGGTCTTCTTCCAGCGTCTTCACGCGGGCGCTGACGCTGGATTGCGCCACGCCGAGCGCATTAGCGGCGTGGCGGAAGTTCAGATATTCGGCGACGGCAAGCGTCTGGATCAGCGATGTCATAGGGATGCGCGACCCTAGAGAGGTCAGCATACCAGATTGACGATCAATCATGGATACTGGTTGCCGCCGCCGCATCGCTCACCCTCCGCTCCACTAGGCGCGGATGCCGTGATCGAATCGCCAGTTGCCATCTGGCACGAAGCTGTCGCGGGTGGTTGCCGCCAACCGTTCCTCAAGCATGATCCTGTCCAGCGGAATACAATAGACCGCTCTGCGGCGCTCGAAGCGCCATCCATCGGCCAAGCCTCCCGCATCGACTGAATCGTAGCCGATCTGATCGAGGAATGTGGCGACGGCCGCTTTTGCGTCGGCATCGTCTCCGGCCATAGGAAGCGCGCGCCGATCCTTCGCGCCGGTCGGGCGAGCATCAGGAACTACGTCCTCCACCAGAATGGAGTTGAGGGCTTTCACCACCTTGGAACCCGGAAGGAGCCTTGCCAGTACCTCGGCGGTCGTAAGCTCGCCGCTGTCCAGCTCCGGCACCGGCCCGAAATGTGGAAAGTAGTTCTGCGGGTTCAGCACTATCTTTCCTGCCAGTGGCGTCGCCGGAATGGCCGGCGACATTTGCAGATGGATGGCCGCGACGATCATTTCACCGAACGCGGCAACGTCATCCACGGTCCCGACCTCACAACCGATCTGCTGGCCGATGTGCCGGATCGTTTCCGGTCCTCTGGAATTGCTCAACATGATCTGATGACCGGCCCTCGTTGCCAGCAATCCAACTGCCTGCGCCATTCGCCCCGCGCCAATAATCCCGATTTTCATCTGTGTTCCTTCCGCGCTTCTGGCGTTTATATGAGTTCAGCGCGGTAAGGCTTCCGCCCGCATCGACTTCTTCCCTCCGAAGACAAGGAAGCTCATCAGCGCGAGGGTCCATGCCGAGACTGCGCCGTAGAGCGTGACCCAGCCGATGCCCTGCGCCAGCGCAGCGCGCGCGGCGGTGATGGGGAACCCGTGGCTTTCGGCGGCAGCGAGATTGCCCGCTGACACGGCATCTGCCAGCGCCCGGAGCGTGGCTTCGGCCGGGGGTTGCGGGAGGCCTTGAGCGAGATAGGCATAGACGCCGCTCAAGAGGATAAGGCCCATGATCGCGATATTGACCGCCAGCGAAATGAACCGCGCGCTCATATCCATGCCGGACGCCATGCCGGCCCGTTCGGGCGGCACGGCGGCGGTCGCCGTGTTGGTGACGGGCGTGTTTGTGAGGCCGAGGCCGATCCCCGCGAGGATGCAGCCGGGGAGCAGCGTCATCCAGTTCGCATGTTCGCTTGACGCGACGATATGGAGAAGGCCGAAGCCCGCGCCGATGGTGAAGAGGCCAAGGGGAATGACCAAGCCAGGACCACGGCTCAGAAGCAACCGTTCCGCAAGCGGCGGGACCAGGATCGTCGGCACGGTATAGGCGAGCACGGTCAGGCCCGCCGCGATGGCGTCATAGCCCAGCACTGCTTGCAGATAGATCGGCAGATAGATCACGAAGGGCCAAAAGCTGAAATTCATGCCGCTGGAGCCGAGCAACGCGCCCGAAAACCTGCGAATGCGGAAGGCGGTGAAGTCGAACATCGGTCGTGCAGTGCGATTCTCGACGACGACGAACAGCACGAAACTGGCGATGCTGACTGCGAGGATCGCCAGCGCCGCCGGACTCGCCAGTCCCAATTCCTGTCCCTGCGTAATCAGATAAACGATTCCGAACACCGCAATCGACAGCGTGACCATGCCGGCGAGGTCGATCCGGGTGGCTTGGGGATCGGAAGATTCCTCGACGCCCTTTTGAGCAAACAGCACCGTGGCTGCCGCGATTGCGACGTGGATCAGGAACACCCATTCCCAGCTTGCCAGCGTGATAATCCCGCCACCAACTATCGGGCCGAAGCCAAGGCCGATCCCGAAGATGATGCCCCACCAGCCGAACGCCTTGCCGCGCTCCGCGCCATCCCTGAACTGGTGCGACAGGACCGCGACCTGACAGGCGAGCATGGCGGCGGCGCTGAGTCCCTGTAGAAAGCGCGCCGCGATCAGAAGCGGCGCGCTGGTCGCCAGCCCGCAGATAAGGGACGCGATCCCGAAGACCACGACGCCCGACATGAAGATGCGCTTGCGGCCGAACCGATCCCCCAAGGCGCCCATTGCCATCAACACCGCGCACATGGCGATGGTGTAGGCGTTCATGATCCATTGCAGTTGCCGGAAATCGGCCGGGAGGACGCTTTCCAGCGCCGGCAGGATCGACGGGATACTGGTTATTTCCAGCCCGAGCATGAGCGCCGAAAGACATACGGCGACAAGCGCAAAGCTGTTCTTGGATGATGGTGCAGGATTCATATCTTGGCCTTGCTGTTGCTCGCAGCACAAGGCGGCTCATCACCTACGGCGATATGCGTTACTCGGCTCACCCTGCGCGCGACGATACGGTTGGCTTGCAGAAATGCCGCCAATATGCTCATTTGACAATCGTATGACAGGCCATTTCAGTGACAACAAAAATGGATAGATAGATGAGTGTGCTTGAGGTTGATGCCGTCCGGGCCTTCGTGATGATCGCCGACCTTCAGAGCTTCACCCGCGCCGCCGAGGCCATTGGCTCGACGCAGGGTGCGGTCAGCGTGAAGTTGAAGCGGCTCGAAGATCGCCTCGGCAAAAAGCTGATCGAACGCACTCCAAGGCAGGTGCGTCTATCTGCGCAGGGCGAAACCTTCCTGCCGCCCGCACGGGAGTTCCTTGCAGCCCATGAACGTGCGCTTGCGGCGCTCGCGGGGGAAAGGCGCCGCTTCCGGCTGGGGATCGCCGCGCACATCATGGGGCCGGAAGTTCCGACCTTGCTTGCAAAGCTCAAATCGCTCGATCCCTGCCTGACGGTCGAGGTCCTGGTTGATAATTCGCGCGCCCTTCTGGATGCCTATGAGGACGGAACGCTGGATGCTGTGATCGTGCGAAGCGACGACGACCGGCGGGACGGGGAAGTGCTTGGCCCCGAGCATTTCGGCTGGTTTGCGTCATCGGATTTCGAGCATCACGCCGGCGAGCCATTGCGGATCGCAAGTCATCCTTCGTGCTGCACGGTTCGGGAAGTGGCGACGCGCTTGCTGGATGCGGCTGCAATCCAGTGGAACGAAGTATTCGTTGGCGGCACCTCGGCGGTGACTGCGGCATTGTCCGCCGGTCTTGCGGTCGCTGCGTTCCCCTGTCGGTTGGCGACTCCCGACATGATCGAGGTCAGTCAGATGCTCGACCTGCCGCCAATTCCGTCACTGTCCATCGTTCTGCACTCATCTCTGACCGACCCCAAGACGCGCGAAACATTGCGCGCGATCACGGCCGCGTTCAGTGAGCATCGCAGGAACAGCAACAAGCAAATCAGCCTCGTCTCCGTGTAGCGGCCGGGAACCATGCCCGTTTCCATCAGATCGACAAACCGCGTGATCGCCCGAGTTGCCACGATACCGAACCGCCCTGCACGACGCCCATAACTTCGCGGCCGAGCTGACGGTCGATGACTGGCCGCCACGGGACAAGGGTGAACTCGTGGCTCTTTTCCACGATGGCGAACTTGCCGCTCGTTAGCTGGACAGTCCCGGTGAACTTGCCGCTGATGCTCTCGCCATCCTTGGCGGCGCGGAACGATAGCGCCTTGCCCTCGGCCATCTCCGCGCCGGCGCCGGCAACTTCCCGCTCGCGCAGCGTGGCGAGAAGGTTGCTGCGGTAGAAGATGCGACCGTCGCGCGCTTGGGTGGCGTCGCCCTGCTCGATGTGATGTTCGCGGCGCTGGTCCATGGCTTCGCGGACCTGTTGCCCAAAGCCGGTTGGCGCAAGGTCGGCCGTCTCGTCGTGAACCAATCGCCGGTCCAGCCAGGTTGCGCCGTCCGAACCTATCTGCCGGTCCAGATTGACGGGCGACAGGACGCGAACGCTGGCCTGCCGGTCGCGGCCAGCGTCGTAGGCGGCGGCGCGGCTCTCGCAATCTTCGGGAATGCGCCATTGATCGGCGTCGATCCGCTCGACGATGCCGGCGCGGCGCAACGCCTCCAGCCGGCGGACATGGGCATCGAGATAGCCCTCATAATCGCCGCCCGGAACGCGGCCCTCGAACTTCGCCTGCTCCAGATGACGGCTCGGACGATAGATGCCGCTCTCGGCGATGGCCACAATACTGCGGTCGGATGGTCGGGCCGTCACCTCGGCCGGGCCGATCTGGACGACGCTGCCGATGCGGGCATCCTCCAGCCGCTCGGGCGCGATGCCGGCGATGTGATGGGTGCGGCCGTCGATCCCGTCCACCACAACGGTCAGGTTCTCCCCAAGCTCGTCGGACAGATGCTTGTCCACGACGCGACCGACGATAGGCGTCTCGGGCGCACCGTCATGGATTTGGAAGCTCATGGGATCGCGCTCGCCGCCCTGCGGGCCGAGCGCCTTCTGCATGGTGCGGATAATGTCGCCACGCTCGCCTAGCTCGCGCAGGGCCGGTTCCATGTCCTTGCTCAACTCCCAAACGCCGGGCGCGTGTTCGGTCGCCAGCCCCATCTTTTCGAGCTTGCTCAAGCGACGCAGGCGCAATGTTCGCTCGAACTGGCGACGCGGTGCGACCGGCTCATGGCGCAGGTCGAGGAAACGATCATCGGCCTCCCCGGCCATCGCCTCGTCGATCCGGGTGAAACGGTCCCGGTCGATTTCGGCCGATAGTTTGCGGGCCTGCTCGATCTCGGTCACGGGGCCGAGTTCCAGACTGGCAAGCTCGCTGGCGCGCTCGCGCAGGCCAGCGGAAAGATAGTCGCCGTTGATGACTAGATCCCCGCCCATATCGTCGCGGCCGTTGACGATGATATGCACATGCGGGTGGCCGGTGTTGTAGTGGTTGACGGCGACCCAATCGAGTTTCGTGCCGAGGTCGGCTTCCACCTGTTTCATGAAATCGCGGGTGTAGGCGGTCAGGTCCGACAGCTCCGCGTTGTCCTCGGGCGAGACGATGAAGCGAAATTGGTGGCGGTCGTCCTTGCCGCGATCAAGGAAGGCGTCGCCATCGGCGCGATCCTCGGTCGCCGAATAGAGCCGGCCGCGCTCGCCGTCGCGCGAGGTTCCGTCACGCTGGACATAGCGCAGATGTGCGCGGGCACGGCCGCCCTTCCATGCGGCCCTCACGCTGCGCTGCTTGACGATGACGCGGCGGCTGCCGGGCTGGCGATGATGCCAATGGCCGGAGATATTGCGGGCGCGCACGAAGCTCGCGCCCCGGCCGCGCTTCACGCCCTTGCCGCTGGCGACCACGGCACGGGAACGGCCCGGCGATGACGGGCGGGCGGATGACGGCATGGAAGGATCGCGGGCGGCTGCCGCCTGATGCTGCCGGGTGATCTTCTTGACCTGCGTGAAAAAGCTCTTGGTCTTGCCAGCCTTCGGCGTGACGGATCGGATGCGGCCGGGCTTCGGGCGGAAGTGGTTTTCGTCGTCGGCGCTCAAGGGCGCGACTCCAGCCCAAACCGCCGAAAAACTGCCGATCTGCGCCTATGGTGCCGCTCGAAACCCTGCAAAGCCAAGGCTTTGCGCGAAATCGCGGCACGCGGGGTCAAAAATCGTGGTGCCGCTCGCGGCTCCCCTAACCAGTGTGCAGACAACAACAATTTCAGGAAGCGGCCCGACATGGTGCCGTCTTCTTTAATCTTGCCCTCCTTTCTTTCGGCCCTTTCTGCCTTTCCGACCCCGAATCCAGCCGGACGCAAACCCGCCCGACTGGATGACGAAGCCTGCGCCGCCGAGCGCGGGAACGCCGCCATCATGGCGTTCCTCCGTCGCTCGCGGTCGCCACGAAAATACTGCCGTCCTGCGGCTGCGTAGCGACGGGATCGCGCGCCGGAACGGCAGCGCGGCCGTCACCTGATTGCGCCCCGGTCAGCGGCGTGACGGTCGCCCGGCTGCCGTCCGGGCGCATGACGAACAACGGGGCTTCGCGCCAATCGGGCGGCGGTGCCGGTTGCAGGGACGGCGCATCCGATGGAGCCGCGCCGCCAAGGATCGGGGCGAGCGCGGCGACATAGGCGCGTGTCTCGGCGGGAAGCGGTCGGCCCGTCGCGCGGTGTTCGTCGTAGCGGCCGGGACCGGCATTGTAGGCCGCGAGCATCGCGCCGACATTGCCGTAGCGGTCGAACATCTCGCGCAGGTAAGCCGTGCCTGCCATGATGTTGTCGCGCGGGTCGTAGGGATCGCGCCCAAGGCCATGGCGGACGCGCAGGCCCGCCCAGGTGTCGGGCATCACCTGCATCAATCCCATCGCCCCGGCCGACGAAACCGCGCGCACGTCGCCCGCGCTTTCGGCGCGCAACACGGCGACAATCCAATGCTCCGGGATGCCGAACCGTTGCGACGCCTCGGCTATGTGGGCCGCATAGGGATGGGCGGCTGCCGGGCGCTCGACCGGCGCGGATTGCGCGACCGCGACGCTCGATCCGGCGCAGACGGAAAGCGCCACGGCGAGCAACAGGACGGCAAAACGCCATGCCGCCCTGTCTCCGCAATGGCTCCAGCCTGCCAGCGTCCTCGCTGCGGTCAAGGGCAAGGCGCAAGCGCCGGCCGGGGGCCGCCCCTGACCTTCGCTGCGCGCGCCGGCCGTCCTGCGCCCGAGCGGGACGAAGGGATGAGACGGATTTCCCGCGAACAAAGGGATGACGGGAACACGCACCGATCAGCCCCGATCCTCGCGCGCCCGTGGCCGCTTCCATGCGAGCCGGAAGGTGCGCCCCTTGTCGTCGGCCTGGAACAGCGCCGGACGAAACAGCGCGGGAAAAAGCGGGCTGTCGATCTCCAGGGCGATGTAATCCCCGGCGCGTTCGCCGACACGTTTCCACGCCCCGCCGATCTCGGGGCCGTCCTCGTCGTCGAGCTGGATGCGATAGGCGGGCGTGTTCTCGCCGTCGCCCGGCTCGATGGCGACAAGAACGATTGCCTCGTCGATGCCGAACAGTCGGACGCGGCCGGCGTAGCCGTTGGCGGTGGGTTCAAAGATATTGGCGGGCATGGTTAGTCTCCTTCTGGTTGGGGGAAATCAGTGGTCGGCGCGCGCCACTCGTAGCGGCCGACGCCTTCCTCATCGGTCCAGAGCGGGACCGCCCGACCGATGACCGAGCTTGTGGGGATGGGTCCGAAATACCGGCCGTCCAGGCTGTCGCGGACATCCCAATTCATGAGGAAGATTTCGCCGGGGGCGATGACGCGGCAGCCCTGCCAGATGGGCAGTTCCCGCCCGATCCGGTCGCGGTCGAGCGCGTCGCCCATCTCGATCCCGTCAACCGTGATCGTGCGGCCGGTGCGGCAAACCCGCTGCCCCGGCAAGCCGAGGACGCGCTTCAACAGCGGAACGCCGCGCCCAACATAGCCGCGCCCGACCATGAAGGCGGCGAGCGGTTCGGGTGGCTGGACTGCGACCAGCTCCGGCACGTCGAGCGCATCGGCTGGCTCGACCGTGTAGAAGCCGACCGGCGCGCTGGCGGTGGCGTTCCAGATGAGTTTCGTCGGCGTCTCGACGGCGCTTGCGGCGGCAATGCCGATTGCGGCCAGCGCCGTGACCGCGAGATAGCGGCGGCGCGTCATGGGTCGATCCTCCGGCGTCCGATCCATGCCGCATGACGTTCGGGCGTGTAGGCGCTCGGCTCCAGATTGGCGGTCAGGCGATTGTGCGCGTGACGCCAGTAGTCCGGCGATATGTCGGCGGGGTCGAGGCCGAGCGATTCCACGGCGTTGATCACGGCAAGGGCGCGCTGCACCTTCGGCCAGCCGTCGAGCCGCAACAGGATTTCGCCGCCGGGCCGCACGAAGGGCAACGTCTGGAACGGCTCGCCGCGCCCGATGGCTCGCACAATGTCGATGCGCGAAACGACCGTGCCATGCTCGCCGCTCGCCCATCGGACGAAGGCGAAGACACTCTCCGGCGCGAAGCCGACGACGCTGCGGCGGCGGTCGATGATCTGTTCGTAGGTCTTGCGGCCGAACCTGATCCAATGCTCGATCTTGCGTTTCTCGAAGGTCAGTTCGACCAGGGTGGTGAAGGGCGCGGGTCCGTCCGGCAGCGGACGGCCGTGCGCGCTGCGATGGGCGCGGCGGGTCATTGTTCGTCTCCGGGAATGTCGGGGGTGGAGCGCACCAGCACGGCGTCGAGCGCGGCTTCGGTGCGCAGGATGGCGCGGCCGATGGCTTCGGGGATTTGCGGAAGAACAGCGTCGCCGAAGGCTTCGACGATCAAGCTGGCAGCAGAAGTCCCTTTGCGACTACCGAGCGCAATGCGCGTGTCAGCCACCCAGGCGGAAAGCCCATCATCCAGCCGTAGGTGATGGGCAAGGCCGCCGTTCCAGTCAGCCCATGGTTCCGCAACATCACCGCCAGCGCCCGCGCGCCCGCCCATTTCTGGATGGATGATGGGGCCAGTTGGTTCCTCGTTGCTGTCGGCGTCGAGGCCATCATTGCCCTGCTCATCATCGCGTCCATCGTCGGCGACTTCCGCCGCTCGTAGGCCGGACTCCAGCCGTCCATGCGGCTGTCGCGCTTCGTCGGTGTCGGCAGGGTTTCCGCCGCGTGGCGCAACAGGTTCGGCGTGTCGATCTGCGCCTTCGCCCCGTTCGCCCGGCGTCCCGTCTCTATCTCCTGCGCGCTCAACCTGCGGCCGCCGTTCGGCTTTACCGGCGTCGGCATCATGCCATGGGGCATGTCCGGCCTGTCGAAATGCAGCACCTCGCTCATGGTCGGCGTCCGTTCGAAATCGTCCTGATCCGATGTCATCCGGCCCTTGAGCTTGCGCAGGACGCTCCCCCGCGGCGCTGCGTTCGCTGTCGGCGTTCCCATCATCCCCGCATGGCGGCTGGCATGGCCCTGCAACTGGCTCAACACGTCGCCCCTGCCACCGCGATCCGCATCCGATTTCCTCGGCGTCGCCAAGGTCTGACTGCGGAACAGGTCGTAGAGGCCCGATTCCTTCATCGCCCTGCGCGCACCAGAACCACCCTCCAGACGGATGCCACCCTGCTGGGATTGCGATACGGGTGTCGGCAAGCTGGCCGGGGTCGTAGCCGATGAGCCATGACCGCTTGCGGACATGGTTGGCGCCAACGCTGTCAGCACCCACCACGCACGGCTCGACGGCGTAGCCGAGCGTTTCCAGTTCATCGAGCAGCCGGTCAGCGCCGCGAGTTCTGAGATTAGGGCTGTTCTCAAAAGCGAACCAGCGAGGGCGGCAATCTCCGACCAGCCGGACGGCTTCGAGATAGAGGCCCGACCGTTCCCCGTCGATGCCTCGCCCTTTGGTGTTGGCGCTGCTGATGTCCTGGCACGGCGGGCTGCCGACGATGATGTCGGGCAGGATTCCAAGGTCGGAAACAAGGCGAGCTGCCGTGAGTCCGCGCACGTCCTCGTAGAGTCTGACATGAGGGTTGTTCTCTGCGTAAAGGATGCGCCGCCATTCGACGATTTCGCAGGCGGCGATGGTGACGAAGCCGGCGCGATGCAGGCCGAGCGACCAGCCTCCGGCTGCGGCGCTGAACAGGTCGAGCGCGCGCATCATGGCCAGCCGCTCCCGGCGGAACCGGCACCACGCCTCGCGTGTGCGCGCGTCAAAGAAAAAGAGTTAGATTCTCTGTTAGATAAGTTAGCGGTCGGATTCCGCGTTTCAGGCCAAAGCGTTAGCTGGGGTTCATGCGCCTGATGTGCCGATAGTGCTGCGCCTGATGTGCCGATACCCCGTGCGCCTGATGTGCCGATGGCTTTAACAGGGTTATCAACAGTGCCTGTTGATAAGTTTTCGGGGCGGATGCGCAGCAGCTCGCGGCCATCCTCCCGCTCGATCTGGAGCAGGTAGCCGGGAAGCGGTTGGCGGGCCGCGATCCGGCGCAGGTCGAGCGCGAAGTCGGACGGCCGCGCGATGCTGCCGGACTTCTGATGAAGGTGCGCGACCTCGAAAATCCAGCCATGGCGCTGGTGGCCGGCGTGTTTGCGGGCGACGCGGTAAAGCCAACGCTCGATGCCGCCAGTCAGCCGGAAATAGTCCGGGTCGATGGTCAGGACCAGCGAGCGGCCTATGACGCTGTTATAGAACCATTCGGGCAGGACGAATTCCATGCCCTCGACGCGGCCGGCGCGCGTCGTCAATTCCTCCCATTCGTTGATCCATGAAAATTGCCGGCGGCGCCAATGCGGGCCGTTGCGGATCGTGGTGGCGATGACAGTGGATTGCAGCCGTGCGAGCGCGGCCTTGAGCAATAGATATTGCCGGTTGCCGGTCGGCCGTCCGATGGCGCGCAACAGATGATAGGGCGTGAAGCGAAAGAAGCGCGACGTGGTGAGGCCGTTGTTCTCGGCCGCGACAATCTGCGAGGCGGCCCATATCAGAACATCGGCGTCCCATATGGTCGCCATGCCGTGTTCGGGCATCCCGAACACCTGCACCTCTATATCGGCGGCCTTGTAGAGAATCGGCTTGGTGCGCGGGGTTTTCGCCAGCGAAAAAAACGGCCGTTCCATCAAGTCGCGCTGATCGCGCGGCGGCGCGTCGCCCGTTGCGACCACGAAGGGGTCGAGGCGGCTGCGCTCGCTAACCTCGGACGACTGCGGGGGGTCGTGATCGTCCTCGCGCAGCATCTAGCGGCTGCCCCGTTCTTCGGGCGTGAGCGGACGGGCGGGAAAGACGGTGCCGGCGGTCTTGTCGCTGGTGGACTTGCGCGCACCTATCGCGGTCCAGGCTTGCAAGTCCTCGACCGCGTAGAGGACGCGCCCGCCGATCTTGCGATAGGTCGGGCCGGTTCCGTAGGTGCGATGCTTCTCAAGGGTTCGGATGGAAATGCCGAGGAAGCGCGCGGCTTCCTTGGTGCGCAACATGCGCGGCGGAAGGTCCGCGAGCGGGTTGGACATGGATCACCTCCGGTTCATCAGGATTCGGCTGTCGGGGGCGACAGCGGACTGTGGCGAACCATGGAGAGGGACCGGCGGCGCGTAGCGTGCCGCATTTGCGCCTATGCGCTGGCGGCACCCCCTGACCGGGGGCGTTGCGCGGCAAATATGCGAGGGATTTCAGCGCCGGGCTGCCAGCCGGGACGAATAGACAAAGACATTCGGGCGCAGCTCGGCTAAGACTGCGGACGGAGCAGACGCGCTGCTCTGGGGCTTAGTAACCCCTGACTAGCGGTTGGTGCCGGCCGTGACGGCACCACTATCCTCGAACCTTATGGTCGGGGAGCCTATGGCGTATGTCCAGGGCTTCTCGCCTAAAGGTCATGGGGCCGTCTAGTCACGGTTACTAACTCCCCGATCACCAGGGTCAGAGGGGCCATTTGCGGGGGCGCACCGCAAGCAAGGCCCTCCAGGATCAAGGGGAATGGCTATGCGGGTTCCCGTCGAACTCGATCCCGATGTGGACGACGAAGCGCCCACGGGAAACGACATTACACCTTACGATGAACAGCACCACGTCACCTATTGGCGTCTGCTCGACGCAAAGGCCGATGGCGCGGACTGGAAGGAAGTCGCGCGGATCGTGCTGCACCGCGATCCTGCGGCCGAGGAACTGCGCACCTATCGTTGTTGGCAAAGCCACCTTGAACGCGCGCAATGGCTTTCGCGTGAGGGCTATCGGAAGATTCTGGAACAGGCGGCGGCGAACAAGGCATGAGGCGGTTCCCGCGCGGGATCAATGCTTGCCGGGTTTGATCGGGTATTGGAGCAACAGGCGATAGCCGCCGCGCATCATCCTGACGCCATGCGCGACCAAGCGGCGGGCCTTGTTCTTGCGCGGGTCGTTCTCGAAATCCTCCTTGGTGCCGCGAAAGCCGAGCAGGACTTCCGCGATGGTGCGATAGCTTTCCCCGCGCAAGCGGGCATCGAGCGCGCGCAGGGACAGGATATGCCATTGCCGAAGCTGGGCCGGGATCGCCCGGAAATCGGGACCGGGCGGACGACCGTTCAATGATCGCCAGAAGCGCCGGGCGGCGTGGGTGCGAAGCTCCAGAAAGGAGTCCATCGGTAGCGTGACGGCGTAGAACGCTGCGGCGTCCGGCACCGCCTCGGGCAACCAGAATTGATGCGCGATGCCATCGGCCTGCCAAATGCCGTGCCAGCCATCGGTGGCGCGGCGCAGGTCGAGGCCGGCAAGATGCGCAAGCGCAACTATCGGTTCCGTGTCACCGTCTCTATGTTCGACGGGCGACAGCATCACTGCTTGCGGTTGAAGGCTCGGACTCCAGATTGGCGGCGGCCGGTCATGCGGCGCATCGGGATCGCATGGGAAATCGCAAACCCCAACGATGCGCGAACGCTTCAAGTTCGGGGCTGCCCGGTTGTCCGGTCAGTGCGATGGTCTGGAAGTCATGACGATACTCGTCATTCCGGCGCAGATATTCCCAGGCGAAACCGGCGGCAGGAATGTGCTTCGCGTGTCGGTATGCCGCCGGCGAGCGCCAGTCGATGCTTAAAAGCATGGCGTCACCTCCCAAAGCCGGGGCGCGCAGAACAACGCCCGGACTGGAGATGGTCAAAGATTTCATGAAGTAATAGGAGCCGCTAAATACAGAAACCTTGAGCGGCGCAGCCGATCATTATTGGTTATTTTCTTGTTAACACTATTGCTGCGATTCTGCGAGATACCTTGCCCGCAATATGCGGGCAAGGTGATCGGGCTTTCACCGGCTGGAAAACACATGCACCTCGTCATGTGCGGTTTCGACCGTGAAGAACTCGCCGCCCATTTCAGCATCGCGGGCCATTGCTTCCCAATCAATATAGTAGCGCAGCGCCTCGGGGATGGTGACGCCGCTTTCGGTGGTCACTTCCTCCATGAAGTCGGCGAGGCTGGCGAACTGGCCGTGATAGCAATCCTGCAAGGCGGCTTCGGCCTGATCCATGTCATCGTCGCAATGGTCCAGCAGACCAGCGCCTAGCGCGCCATGCTCCGCGATGAACGCGGCCATGCGGGCAACCTTGTCGATGCCGGCATACTCGTGGACGGTGATGCCCTCGAAACCCTCATAATCATGGATGGCGTATTCCTCCGCGCCCTTGATCGGCGAGCGCGCAAGCATCGCGGAAACCTTGTTCCTGATGTCGTCGGCGTCCTGATCCGCGTCGATCCAGGCACCATGCAGATAGCCGTTGTTATAGGCTGCAAGGCAGGCAACATAGATGCGGGGATTGATGTCGGTTGCGCTGGTCATGTCTCTGTTCCTCGGGTCTGAAGGTCAGCGAAGCGGAACGCCGCGCCTGACCTTCTGGCCGTCGCCGAGACTGGGGTAGCAACGAGCAAGGGCGGCCGGGGTGGAGGGGGATCACCCGGCCTGCACAAGCCCCCTGGGGCGCGGAAGGCTGGGGATACCGCCCCTGACGGTTCCACTTACCTTGCTGGCGCGAGGGCAACGCCCTTAGCAAACCTGTTGAAGACGACTCGGCGGGAGCCGCACCGGCCCGAAGGCGAACGCGCTTCCACATTGCGTTATTGGGAGACGGAGGGGCGTCGTTCACCATATTGACCTGACAACGGCAGGCGGTAGAAATAGAACTTCCATCGCCAGACGAACGCACATCGTCGGGCAAGAAAGATAAACATGATGAGGGGGACGATACATGACTAGGAAGTGCTTCTATAGCTTTCACTATGCAGAAGACAATTGGCGTGTTGCTACAGTCAAAAACATCGGCTCGGTAGAGGGGCAGCCGATTGTATCTGGTAATGAGTTCGAGCAGATAAAGGCCAAGGGCGACGATGCCGTAAAGAAATGGATCAACGGCAATATGGCAGGAAGAAGCACCCTTGTCGTCCTGATTGGAGCACACACAGCGGGCCGAAAGTGGGTTGACTACGAAATAGAATACGCATGGTCTCAAAAGAAGGCGATTCTAGGGATCAACATTCATAAGCTATTGGATAAAAATGGAAATTCAACCAACAAGGGAGCCAACCCATTCGCCAACTGGACCGTCGGCACCCAAAAAACGCCTATGTCAAATTACGCTAAGGTCTATGATCCTGCCGGAGCAGATAGTAAGGCTGTCTATGCCTCTATATCGAACAACATTGAAGGATGGATCGAAGAGGCTATTCGGCTAAGGGGTTAGGAAGCAAGGTGCGCCGAAAGAGGCTGGCGAAAGAAATCTCGTTCTCCAAAAATTTTGGATAGTCACCCTCAAGAAATTCGATGCGCGCCGCTGCACCTGTTGCAGGTAAGGGTAAGACCTTGGCTTGGGGATGGAGTTCCTTAAACATGGACGCTTCATCCCTGATGCCTTCCATTCCACCGATTAAAACTGCTGCATCGAACTTTCGACTTTTCAGCATTTCTGAGCGCATCAGCGCCAAATTCTCGGTAACGCCGCCTGCTACTTTCGCAGTGTAGCGAATGTCAGCAAAATCATCATTCTCACGAGGCATCTCTCCTCGAAAGAAATCGCTCTGGTATATCGTGATATGCTTATTGCCCAGTTTGGCATTTCGAGCATAGAGCGACATAAGTGGTGTAATGGCTGGATGGCCGCCGAATGTAATACGTCCCTTCGGTAGAACGACCTCGACAAGGGCGCGTATGGATTCGCGTATCAGGAATACGTCTGCGGTTTCAAAATAGATTCTATTTCGCTCGGGAAGGGGGACGCTGGCCGAAAGGAACACTTCTATCATTTCGAGAACTCCTTCAGCGCGTCAGGGACGTGGGCAACTGAAAGCGTCCGAATTGGTAGATGGCCATCTAGCCAATTCAGGTGCCTGATCCAATTTTCATGCAGGCCGCGACTATCATATATCGCCCAGATCGGAGCATCTGTTGCTTTATGTGCCGAGATTGAGTCAAAGATTGTGTTTATTCGGTCTGAAGTAGGGCGCCCGACTGCTGGAACTACAGCCAGAGATTTGCCCTTGGGAAGTGCGACGGAAATCCAACGCTCAGGCTGAACCGATGGGGTGAATGCGAGATCCCGAGCGGCATCGCAGAAGTTGTCCACTAAATGAGCGTGCCGGAGAGCCATCGCCTGCGCCCTTAGTTCCTCGGCCATTGTGCAGATGGCATTTATCGCCTCCTGCGTTATAGTTGCTCCTCGTCCGGGTGATGGTCCTTTAAAATCTGATGGTTGGAGTTTTACGAAGTGGCTAAATGCATACTTCGACTCTTCCTTTTGACCCGGCCATAGAAGATGCAGAGTTTGTATTCCTAGCAAGTTAGCTTGCGCGAGTTCCGCCTTCGTCCAGCGCCCCTCCCTAAATCCCGGCGTGTCAATCAGAACGATTGTATCGACATCTGACATTCTGTGCCAAAGCTCTGCTTGAAAGTCAGCGGCGGGGGGAACTGAGCGTGTATCTATGAAAACGTCGAAGCCACGTTTATCAAGCTCATCATAAAGCTTGTTCGCAAGCGGCTGTGACCCCTTGCGACGATAGCTTATGAAAATTCCTCGCTCCTTCCTCAGTAGCCGGAATGTCTCAAAAACCAGCGACGTAAGCCGGGCAATATTGTCGCCTGAACGAGAGCATTGAATAGCATTTATGTGACTTAGTTCGTTCGGTATTTCCTGAGAAACCATAGTTATATGGCTTACTACGGGAATTATAACAATGGAATCTTGAATAAGACGGGAAATTGCAGCAGGAACAACCCTCGGGGAGTTGCCGAAATATATCCCAAGAGCGGGAAGCTTTCGATTGTAGGCGTCATCGCTATCCAGATAGACAATCTTTTCGGGATCGATTCCAAGTTCGTTGGAACGATCTTCTAGTGACTTTTTCAGTATAAGCAGCCTATCGTCTTTACCGCCCATTACTATTATTTGGTATGCATACGCTGGCATTTGGTGCTCCCCTTGGCACCATATTTCCAAAAAACTGTAGCAGATCAAGACCTCATTGGCGCGCGCTCGTCACTGGATGCCCCCTCACTCCTGTATGGGGGTGCCCGCCGTCTGCTTTTGCGTCTTGTGCGCACAGGCTACCCGCTGCCACTCGGTTTGACAGCAGCACATTCCTCAACTTGGGAGGGGTATAGCGTAGGTGTAGTTCTCTGTTTCTTCGGCTTCGGCCCGCCACTTTGCCCAGTAATATCAGGAAAAACAGCCACTTAGTGGAAGATGGTGCCCCGTTTTGTGCCCCAAAACGTGACCCAATCCAGCCGCTTCAAGAACGCCCGAACCGCCGCGGGGAACTGCCCGTCGCGGTGGTGATCTGCGACCGCACCGGCCGGGGCCGCGCGGTCTATCCCGGCCAGTCGGCTGCGGCCGTCGCCGCGCGGCTCGGGTCGGTGGACTGGACCAGCGAGCCAGTGGGGGTGCGGGCATGAACGCTCACCGCTTCCGCCAGAACAGCGGCGCCTTGCGCGAAGATCTGTTAAAATTAATCATATAATTTAACCAACTAAATGAATGCGCAGTTAACGTCCGTTGTCATGCGTGGCGGGCAATGGCTAAATTTGTGGTGGGCCGAGAATTTCGGCATGGCAAAGGACGGTCTGAACGATCTGGCGGCGATACGCGCGAAGCATGATGGCCGGAAGGGTCATGTGCTGACGGCGGCAGGCGGCTGCAAAGGGCTTTACCTGCAAATTTGCCCCTCAGGCTCGAAATCATGGCTGGCCGCAATCTCGTCCCTGATCTCGTCAGGCGTCCTGATCCGCGTCGATCCAAGCCCCATGCAGATAGCCGTTGTTGCAGGCGGCAAGCCGCCAGGTCACGGTGCCCCTTGGTCTTTTGCCCGACTCATCGTCATCTGCGTTCCAGACATATGCGAGCATCTTGCCCGGTTCGACGGCGATGACCTCGCAGTCAAAATGAAAGTTCGGTCCGGTTGCGGATTGCTCTGCACAGTGAAACGAAATCCGGCTGCGGCGCAGAAATCTGTCTTAGCGGGCCATGGGTGACGCGATGCGGCTGAGTCAGCCAGCGTTGAACCAGTCTAATGATCGTGCTCCAACTCACTGATTCATCTTGTTCAATGGGTCTTCAAGATGGTCGAAACAGCTTTCCCAATAGCGCCCGTTTCCTTTGCTCGGCGCTGTAATGGGTGTCGCGGCCATCATGCCGGTCCCGCACCAACCCGGCCTGCTTCAGCACGCCCAGCTGCTTCGAGACGACAGGTCGCGACACCCCAGCGCCGCCTTAAGGGCTCCCACCATCCGCTCCCCCTCTCGGCACAGCCGCGCGGAAAGTGTCCTGCCGCAAAAGCGCATCTTGCTGGCTTGGCAATTCAACCCATGCCTCATTGGTTATTGATCATCTCATAGCCAGATGGCGATGAATGGGTCAGGCGTGTATACGGAAATGCGGCTTGATCCTTGTCCTCGGGGCAGTCCTGCAAGCCAGATCCGCTGCTGGCTGGCGCACATCCGCCAGCCTCGCGCCTCGGCAGATCCCGCGCGCCCCTTACAACGCCGTCCAGCCCCCATCCACCGAGATGGTCGTCCCGGTGATCTGCTCCGCCGCCGGCGAGCACAGAAAGACCGCCGTGCCGCCCATCTGCTCGACCGTGGCGAACTGCCCGGAGGGCTGGCGCTGGAGCATGACCTTGGCGATCACCTCGTCGCGGCTCATGTTATGGGTCTTCATCTGGTCGGGGATCTGCTTCTCCACGATCGGGGTCAGCACGTAACCGGGGCAGATGGCGTTGCAGGTGATCGGCTCCTTCGCGGTCTCCAGCGCCGTCACCTTGGTCAGGCCGACGATGCCGTGCTTGGCCGCGACATAGGCCGATTTGTATTCGCTGGCCGTCAGCCCATGCGCCGAGGCGATGTTGATCACCCTGCCCCAGCCGGCCTGGCGCATGATCGGCAGCGCCGCCGCCGTGGTGTGAAAGGCCGAACTCAGGTTGATGGCGATGATCGCGTCCCATTTCTCGGCCGGGAAATCCGGGATCGGCGCGACATGCTGGATACCGGCATTGTTCACCAGGATGTCGCAGACGCCGGCCTTCTCGATCAGGGCGCGGCAATCGGCGCCCTTGGACATGTCGGCCTGGATATAGCGCACGGCGACGCCATGCGCGGCGGCCAGGCTGTCGGCCAGCGCGTGATCCTCGGCCGCATCGGTGAAGCTGTTCAGCACGATATCCGCGCCCGCCCGCGCCAGCTCATGGGCGATGCCAAGCCCGATCCCCGAATTGGAGCCGGTCACCACCGCCGTCTTGCCGCTGAGGAATTTCTCGAACATCGCCGTCTCCACGCCCGCGTTGCTGTTGCAGTCGCAGCATGGGGAAAAAGCCGGGCCTGCACAAGCCGGCCGCCGGGACGCGCGAGGTGGCCGGGATCGGCGGAAGTGATACGTTCCGTTCACATTTTTGCGTGATCGATTCCCGGGGCAGACGCGAGGACGCCGCAGCCGGCGGAAAGCGGAAAACCCCAAGAAAAAAGCGCCCGCACAAGGCGGGCGCAAGTCATGAGGCAGGTTTCATACAGGCAAGAAACCTATCGAGCAGTGCCTTATCTATACGCTTTTCCCCCCATGAGTCCAAGGCGTAAGTTTGCCTCGCGGTGAACGGATGGTTAATCTGGGCGCGGGCAGAACCAACGACCCGGAAATCAGGGCAATCGAGCATGCGATTCTTCAAATTTGCTAACGAATCCGCGATCTGGCGGCGAATCGCGCTGTGCGCGTGTGTTGCATCCATGCCGCTGGCAAGCCTTGCCGAACCCATGCATGCCATTGCAATGTATGGAGAACCTGCGCTGCCGCCCGGCTTCAGCCATCTGCCCTATACCAATCCCCAGGCCCCCAAGGGCGGCACGATTCGGCTGGCCGAGACCGGCAGCTTCGATTCGCTCAACCCCTGGATCCTGATGGGCAACCCGGTCTGGCCGATCTTCACCCAGCCGGGTCTGCTGACCGAGTCGCTGATGATGCGCTCGATCGACGAACCCTTCACGCTTTACGGCCTGCTGGCCGAAAGCGTCGAGACCGATGCCGAGCGCGGCTGGGTCGAGTTCACCCTGCGCCCCGAGGCCCGATTTTCGGACGGCTCGCCGGTAACCATCGAGGACGTGATGTGGTCCTATGAGGTGCTCGGGACCAAGGGGCATCCGCGCTACACCGCCGTCTGGTCCAAGGTCGAGACGATGGAGCAGACCGGCCCGCGCTCGGTCCGCTTCACCTTCAACACCCCGGACCGCGAGCTGGCCATGCTGATGGGCATGCGGCCGATCCTGAAGAAGGCGCAATGGCAGGGGCGCGATTTCAGCCAGTCCAGCCTGATGGCCCCGATCGGCTCGGGGCCCTATGTCATCGACAAGGTCGATCCCGGCCGCGCCATCACCTTCCGCCGCAATCCCGACTATTGGGGCCGCGACCTGGCGGTCAGCCAAGGCCTGCACAATTTCGACGTGATCCGCTACGATTATTTCGGCGATGCCTCGGCCATGTTCGAGGCCTTCAAGGCCGGCGAGATCGACGTCTGGCGCGAGCTGGTCGCAGCACGGTGGGAGCGCAACTTCGACTTTCCCGCCATCCGCGAGGGCAAGGTGGTCAAGGCCGAGATCCCGCATGGCCGTCCTTCGGGAATCATGGGGCTGGTGATGAACACCCGCAACCCGCGCTTCGCCGACTGGCGGGTGCGGCAGGCGATGATCGAAGCCTTCAACCAGCGCTTCATCAACATGACGCTGACCGGCGGCAAGGATCCGCGCATCACCAGCTATTTCGCCAATTCCGAACTGGCGATGCAGCCCGGCCCCGCCACGGGGCGCGAGGCGGAACTGCTTGCCCCCTTCGCGGACCGGCTGCCGCCCGGCACCATCGAAGGTTATGCCCTGCCCGAGGGCGGCGAGCGGGCCATCGACCGCAAGGGCATCCGCGCCGCGCTGGACCTGCTCGGCCAGGCGGGCTGGACCGTGCAGAAGGGCGAACTGCGCGACACCCAAGGCCGCCCCTTCAGCTTCGAGATCCTGCTGAATCAGTCCGGCAGCGCCATGCGCACCAGCGCCGAGACCCGGCAGATCGTCGATATCTTCGTGCAATCGCTGCGCAATCTGGGCATCCGCCCCAAGGTGACGCTGCTTGATGCGGCGCAATATGTGGAACGCACCAACAACTACCAGTTCGACATGACCTGGTACGAGCGCGGCCTGTCGCTCTCGCCCGGGAACGAGCAGCGGCTCTATTGGGGCCGCGAGGGCGTGGCCAAGCCGGGCAGCAAGAACTGGATGGGCATGGACAGCCCCGCCGCCGAGGCGATGATCGCCGAGATGGGCCGGGCCCGCACGCATGAGGATTATGTCGCCGCGGTCAGGGCGCTTGACCGGATCTTAACCGCCGGACGCTATGTCATCCCGGTCAGCTATTCACGGATTTCCCGCTTGGCCCATCGCGCCGACCTGGATTATCCTGAAAACACGCCGCTTTACGGTGACTGGCCCGGCTTCATGCCAGAAACCTGGTGGCAGGAGGAAAGAGAATGAAATTCAGTCGGATCGCAGCCGTCCTGACCGTCCTGGCGCTTGCCGCGTGCAATACCGTGGCCGGCGTGGGCGAGGATATCACCGGTGCATCGCGCATGGAGCAGGGCGGCATTGGCGGAGGAGGCTACTGATGAAATGGGTGCACGTCCGCGACAATTGGCCCGCCTTCTTCGAGGCCATCGTCGAGAAATGGCCTGCGGCCGATGAAAACGAGCTGGACGAGATCGACGGCGACCAGCGCGCCTTCATCGCCTATATCGCCGAAGTCACCGGGCAGGGGATCGACGAGACCAAGGACGAGATCCGCGAATGGTTGGCGGGCGAGATCCCCTCGGACATCGTCATGGACCCGATCCACGACAATCACTCGATCACCCTGTCCTCGAAATATGTCGGCGAGGGCGAGGACGAATATGACGACGACGCCCGTTTCGGCGATGACGACGAGGTCCCGAACGACGGCGATTGAGAGGAGGGCCGGGGGCCGGTCACGTCGCCGGAGACATTCCCGGCCGGATCGCGCGCATGCGCGTCAGAATGCCGCTCTGTCATGAAGCGTCGAAAATGGTGGCCCTGCCGCCGCCCGCCCGCTTTGAACGATAAAGAGCAACATCCGCTCCCGATAGCAGGTCATGAACGGTTCTGCACTGTTCGGACGTGGAAATGCCCAGGCTTGCGGACAGGTTCGCGGGAAAGCCGAGCGGCCGGATTTCATCGATTGCCGACAGGATTCTCTTGGCCATTTTCAGCAGGGTCGACCTGTCCGCGCAGTTTCTGATGACGATAAGGAACTCGTCGCCTCCGACCCGGCACATCTTGTCCTCGTCCCTGATCTGGGATCGCAGGGCATTCGCCGCGGCCACCAGAACCGAATCGCCGGCGATATGACCAAAAGTGTCGTTGATGAGCTTGAACGAATCCAGATCCAGACTCATCAACGAGAACGGCGCGCGCTGCGCGTTCTCCATCGCGGCCGCCAGCTCCAGGTCAAAGGCCCGTTTGTTCAGGGCGCCCGTCAGGGGGTCGGTGACCGAAAGGCGCTCGGCGGCGTCGCGGGCTTCCTTGAGGATCTGGTTCACCCTGTGCAGCTCGTCCGAAATGGCCCGGTTCGCTTCCTGAAGGAAGAAGCACTCCATGGCCAGGTCCGTGGGCGGAAAGTCGGAATTGGTCAGGTCGAAGCTGCGCGCGGCGTTCTCGAGTGAGGCCCCGAAGCCGAAATTCAGGATCAGAGTATCCCCGGATCTTGCGCAATGCGCGACCAGGCTGATTCCCGGATGGGATTGCAGACTGACCGGGCGGAGGTTCCGGCCGCTCCGCTCCAGCAGGATCCTTTCGACATCCCCCCGGAATGCTTCCGGCAACTTGTCTTTCCCGTTCAGCAGTTTGGAGAGCGTTCTGCCTGTGGACAAGATCCTGCCATCCGGTCCCAGCACCAGATGCATCGGCATAAGCTCATCCAGGCATGCCAGGCTGATATTCATCGGAATGCCTCGCGACGGCGATAGAGACTGAAATGTCTCTTCATCGAATATTCCGACTGGGCGACCCGCGCGGCGATCCCGGCATTCGATGCAAGAATGATTGCAAGGGCGCCATAATCGTCGGCCATGCCCCTCAGCACCCCGGCGATGATGGACAGAAATCCCGGCTGATGGTCGCTGGCCGATATCCGGTAACAGTCCGCATGGTCGATCGCCACGCGAAGGTCGGGTATGAGCAGCTCGGGTATGACCAGCCTGATGCGGTTCGGAAGATCCTGGAGGGATTCAAGAAAATCGCCATAGCTCTCGCCGCTGAAACGAAGCAGGCGCCTGATCTGCTCCTGCCGGGTCAGCCATGAGCCGATATCCTCGAGATATTCGTTCCTGGACTTTCCCACCAGCATGGCCGCCGCAATGACCAAAGAATATGTCACCCGGTTCGGGGTTTCGTTCCAGGTCAGGAAGATGTTCGGATCGGCCTTGGTTCTAAGCAGAACCCGCGTCCACAGGTCGTCGCCGTAAGTGGCGCGCGTAAAGGCCTCGACGGACCTGTTCACCAGACCATGCATGTCAAACCATCCTGTCGATCTTACTGCCAAATTCGGCCATGCCCCTGGTCATCGGCCGGGGTGATTTCCCAGTGATCGCGGTTGAGGCTGATGGATATCGCCCCCCGCGCCCGCAGCTGCGCCATGTCGATGATCGTGCAATCCCTTTGCCGCAGACCCTCTCGGCGCAATTCGGTGGCAGCGACCAGGATCAGGTCCGGGGGACAGTCGATCGTCTCGACGTCTTTGGCCGCTTTGCCGGTCAGATGGCGTATGCGCAGCCCGGTTCCGCCAAAGTTCAGTTCCGCCTGTCGATCTGAATATTCGCCCCGCCAGAGCGTTCGCGAGGCCGCCATTGTCTGGTCCGCCGGATCACCGTCGGCCTCCAGCCAGTTGGCGACGGCATAGCTGCCGCCCCTGGGCTTGGAAGGGACGCGGCCGGCGGGGGTCATGGCCGCAACCGCCTCGCCATCGGGCGAGATCAGGACAGCGGGCCGCTCGGCCGTCAGCCAGAGCAGCGCCGCAGCGGCAAGCAGGGTCGCGCCGGCGCCGCGCCGGACAAGCAGCGCCCCCCGCCTTGCGGTTTCGCCCAGCGGCCCCAGAAACAGCAGCACCGCGCCGATCCCGAGCAGCGGCAGCACGGCGGCCGGCGCGGCGGGAAGCAGTATCACGGCACCTTGAAGATCGGCGATCCAGCCGGCGACCAGCAGCATCCATTGCGTCCCGAGCCCCATCACCCAAAGCGCGGGCTGCGCCAGGCCCAGCGGCGCCAGGACCGCCGCGATGACGGCGCCGGGCATGACCAGCGTCCCGACCACCGGCACCACCAGAAGATTGGCCAGCAGCCCGTATTGCGTCATGCGGCCGAAATGCACCGCCGCGATCGGCGAGGTGGCAAGGCTGGCCACGACCGAGGAGAGCAGCAGCACCACCACGGGCCGGACCCACCAGGGAAGGCGGGGCGCCAGCTTCAGCCAGGGCTCCTGCACCAGGATCAGCGCCACGGTGGCGGCGAAGCTCATCTGGAAGCCGGGCTCGGTCAGGGCTTCGGGGCCGAGCAGCAGCACCAGCGTCCCGGCAACGGCCACGGTGCGCAGCGAGACCGCGCGCCGGTCGACGATGATGGCCAGCAGCATCACCGCCACCATGATGAAGGCGCGCTCGGTGGCGACGCCGCCGCCCGACAGCCATAGGTAGAGCGCCGAGACCGCCAGCGCCCCGGCCGCCGCCAGCTTGTGCACCGGCATGGCGAGCGGTCCGACCAGCCCCTGCGCCGCGGTTCCGGCGAGACGCAGCGCCGCATAGACGAAGCCGGCCAGCATGCTCATGTGCAGGCCCGAGATCGAGACGATGTGATAAAGGTTCGAGGCGCGCATGATCTGGTTCGTCTGTTCCGAGATACCCGAGCGGTCGCCGGTCACCAGCGCCGCCGAGACCGCCCCGGCCTGGCCGCCGATGCGTTCGCGCATGGTCTCGGCCAGCGCCATGCGCAGGCGATGCAGGGCCAGCGCACCGTCATTCGCCGGCCGGGCCACGGTCATGATCGGGGTCCGGCTATGGCCCACCGCCCCGAGCCTTTCGAACCAGGCCAGGCGGCGGAAATCGAAGCCGCCCGGCTCGGAGGGGCCGGAGGGCGGGCTCAGATGGGCGGTCAGCATGATGCGCTGGCCGGGCACGGGCAGATGCTGCGGGCTCATCAGCGAGATCCTGACCCGCGCGGGCGTCCGGCCCGGCGGCACGTCGTCAAGCACCACCCGGTCGAGCAGCAGTCTCATCCGGTCGCCGGCGGAGCGGTCGATGCCGATCACCCGCCCCTCGACCGGGCCGTAATAACGGAATTCCAGCACCGGTGCCGCCACTAGATGCGCGCGCAACCCGGCCAGGCCGGCGCCGAACAGCACCAGAAACAGCGCCATGGCCGACAATCGGCAGCGGTCGGCCCAGATCCAGGCGCAGCGATCGCGCCGCGCCAGGCCCAGGACCAGCGGCGGCACCAGCAGGCACATGCCGGCGGCCAGCGCCAGCAAGGCGTAGAATCCCGGCCCCGGCTCATCCCGCAGCAGGAACCAGCCGCCGATGCCGAGCGACAGCCAGAACGGCACCCAGGGCAGAAACCCGGCCCGGATCGTCACCGACACCCGCACCGGCACTGGGTGCGGCACGGCCGATGCACGCGGCCGGCGTGCCGGCTGCAGGCCTGTCCGGGCCATGGCGGGGCTTGCCGAATCCATCCGCAACTTGTCCTTGTCACGTCACTTGCGTATCTCTGGCGCCAAGATTGGCATGCCGTCCCTTTCGAAACGGTTAACGGCACAGCCAATGCCCCTGTTTTCTGGACTGACCGGACCCTCGATGACTGATTCCCGCCCCGTCGTGACCCGCTTCGCCCCCTCGCCCACCGGCTATCTGCATATCGGCGGGGCGCGGACGGCACTGTTCAACTGGCTCTATGCCCGCGGCCGGGACGGAAAGTTCCTGCTGCGCATCGAGGATACCGACCGCGCCCGCTCGACCCCCGAGGCGACCGAGGCGATTCTGCAGGGCCTGCGCTGGCTCGGCCTCGACTGGGATGGCGAGCCGGTCAGCCAGTTCGCCGGGCGCGAGCGTCACGCCGAGGTCGCCCGCGCCATGCTGGAGAACGGCACGGCCTACAAATGCTTCTCGACCGCCGAGGAGATCGAGGCGTTTCGCGAACGGGCCAAGGCCGAAGGCCGTTCGACCCTGTTCCTGTCGCCCTGGCGCGACGCCGATCCGGCAAGCCTGCCCGACGCGCCCTATGCGATCCGGCTGAAGGCGCCGCGCGACGGCGAGACGGTGGTGCATGACGCGGTGCAGGGCGACGTGACCTTCGGTAACGAACAACTGGACGACATGGTGCTGCTGCGCTCGGACGGGACGCCGACCTATATGCATGCGGTGGTGGTGGACGATCACGACATGGGTGTGACTCATGTGATCCGCGGCGACGACCACCTGACCAATGCCGCGCGGCAGATCCAGATCTACCAGGCCATGGGCTGGGAGATCCCGGTCTTTGCCCATATCCCGCTGATCCACGGCACCGACGGCAAGAAGCTGTCCAAGCGCCACGGCGCGGTTGGCCTGCACGAATATGCGGCGATGGGCTACCCGGCCGCGGCCATGCGCAATTACCTGGCCCGGCTGGGCTGGAGCCATGGCGACGACGAGCTTTTCGACGACGACCAGGCCCGGGCCTGGTTCGACCTGCCGGGGATCGGCAAGGCCCCGGCCCGGCTGGACTTCAAGAAGCTGGAACATGTCAGCGGCTGGCATATCGCGCGGATGAACGATGCCGAACTGCTGGAGGAGATCGCGGCTTTCCGCGCCGCCACCGGCGCCGCGCCGCTGACAGACCGGCAAATCGGCTGGCTGCGTCCGGCCCTTGCGGCGCTGAAGGCAAAGGCCAAGACCCTGCCGGCGCTGCTGGAACAGGCGCATTTCGCGCTGGTCTCCCGGCCCGTCGCGGTCGAGGACAAGGCCGCGACGGCGCTGGATTCTGTATCCCGTGGTATACTGAATGAATTGACTGCCGCAGTGCAGAATGCTAGCTGGGAGCGCGACGAACTCGAGGCGGCCGCCAAAGCGATTGGCGAGTCGCACGGGCTGGGACTGGGCAAGGTTGCGGCGCCGCTGCGCGCAGCTCTGGCCGGCCGCAGTTCGACCCCCAGCGTGTTCGACATGATGTTGGCACTTGGCCGCGACGAGACGCTGGCCCGGCTGCAGGATCAGGCGGGCTGAGACCCGCGCCCATCCCCCGGCCCGGCCGGAGACAGGTGAAAGGAACAGTGAATGGCAGAAAGCAAATCCGCAAAGCTGCTGGTCGAAGGCAAGGAGCTTGAGCTTCCGATCCTGAACCCGACGGCAGGCCCGGATGTCCTCGACATCCGCAAGCTCTACGCCCAGGCGGACGTCTTCACCTACGACCCCGGCTTCACTTCGACCGCGTCCTGCGACTCGACCATCACCTATATCGACGGTGACAAGGGCGAGCTGTGGTATCGCGGCTACCCGATCGAGCAGCTGGCCGATCAGTCGCATTACCTGGAAGTCTGCTACCTGCTGCTTTACGGCGAGCTGCCGAACAAGGACCAACTGGCGGATTTCGAGACCCGGATCACCCGCCACACCATGGTGCATGAACAGATGCACTATTTCTTCCGCGGCTTCCGCCGCGACAGCCATCCGATGGCGACCATGGTCGGCGTGGTCGGGGCGATGTCGGCCTTTTATCACGACTCGATCGACATCAACGACCCGGTGCAGCGCGAGATCGCCTCGATCCGGCTGATCGCCAAGGTGCCGACCATCGCCGCCATGGCCTATAAGTATTCGCTGGGCCAGCCCTTCGTCTATCCGCGGAACGAGCTGGATTATGCCAGTAATTTCCTGCACATGTGCTTCTCGGTCCCCGCCGAACCCTATCATGTCGACCCGGCGCTGTCGCGGGCCATGGACCGCATCTTCACGCTTCATGCCGATCACGAGCAGAACGCCTCGACCTCGACCGTGCGGCTGGCCGGCTCCTCGGGCGCGAATCCCTTCGCCTGCATCGCGGCCGGCATTGCCTGCCTCTGGGGTCCGGCGCATGGCGGCGCCAACCAGGCCTGCCTGGAAATGCTGCGCGAGATCGGCTCGGTCGAGCGCATCCCCGAGTTCATCGCCCGCGCCAAGGACAAGAACGATCCGTTCCGGCTGATGGGCTTCGGCCACCGGGTCTACAAGAACTTCGACCCGCGCGCCAAGGTGATGAAGGAATCGGCCGACGAGGTGCTGGACCTCTTGGGCGTTCACAACAACCCGACGCTGCAGGTCGCCAAGGAGCTGGAACGGATCGCGCTGGAGGACGAGTATTTCGTCTCGAAGAAGCTCTATCCGAACGTCGATTTCTACTCGGGGATCATCCTCGAGGCGATGGGCTTCCCGACCTCGATGTTCACGCCGATCTTCGCGCTGTCGCGCACCGTCGGCTGGATCTCGCAGTGGAAGGAGATGATCGCCGATCCGCAGAACAAGATCGGCCGCCCGCGCCAGCTTTACGTCGGCTCGCCGCGACGCGACTACAAGCCGCTGGACGCCCGCTGAGCGCTTCCGACCAGAACCAAGACCGGCCCCGGAACAGTTCCGGGGCCGTTCTGCTGCGCCCGCACCATGTGCTTTGCTCGATCGGCTGGCAGGGGCGCGGCTATTCGCCGGACTTCACCGAGAACATGAACGCCATCGTGCATGACCGGCTGCGCGCCGATCCGCAGACGCCGGTGGTCTTCACGGTCATGGCCGATTCGATCTGCGGCCCCTGTCCGTCGCGGCGCGGCATCGGCTGCGCCTCGGACGAGCGCATCTCGCGGCTGGACAAGCGCCATGCCGCGGCGCTCGGCATCCGCCCGGGCCAGCGCATGAGCTGGGCCGAGGCGCAGGCCCGCGCCACCGCGCGGCTGGCGCCCGAGGACCTGAACCGGATCTGCAGCGGCTGCCAATGGCTGGGGCTGGGCATGTGCCAAAGCGCGCTGGCCCGACTGCAACAGCCCGGTTGACGGCCAGGCAATGTGACGCAGCCGCGCCACTGCACCGGCAAGGGGCTTGCGCGCGGCGGCGGCCGATGCGAAATCGGCGCCATGACCGAGCATGACAAAATCGCGCTGATCACCGGCGCCTCGCGCGGCCTTGGCGCCGCTTTGGCCGAAACCCTCGCCGGGCGGGGCTGGCACATCCTTGCCGTCGCCCGCACCACCGGCGCGCTGGAGGAGCTCGACGACCGCATCCGCAAGGCCGGCGGCTCGGCGACGCTGGCGCCGATGGATGTCGGCCGGCCCGAGGCCATGGTGCAGATGGTGCAGACCGTCATGTCCCGCTGGGGCGGGCTGGACCTCTGGGCGCATTGCGCGATCCATGCCGCGCCGCTGTCCCCGGCCGGGCATGTCGATGGCAAGGATTTCCAGAAATCGGTCGATCTGAACCTGGTCGCCACGCGCGGGCTGATCGGGCTGATCGAGCCGCTGCTGCGCGCCCGCAACGGCACGGCGCTGTTCTTCGACGACCGGCGCGCCGGGCAGAAATTCTTCGGCAGCTACGGCGCCACCAAGGCCGGGCAGATCGCCCTGGCCCGCAGCTGGCAGGCCGAGAACGAGACCCTGGGCCCGCGCGTGGTCATCGCCGAGCCGGCGCCGATGCCGACCGCCACCCGCGCGCGCTTTTTCCCCGGCGAGGACCGCGCCCGCCTGATCCCTTGCCAGGCCGAGGCCGCGCGCATCCTGGCCGAGATTCTCTAGCAGGCCGACGCGAAACCCCAGTCCCTAGCGCGCCAGCGCGAAGAGCGCATCAATGTCCAGATGCACTTCCAGATGCGCGGCCAGCCGGTCCAGCACGTCCTCGACGCCGGCGCCGTAATCCAGCGCCGAGGCGGTACCGAATCCGGCCAGCCAGGCGGCGCGGAAGGCATCGCCGGAAAACAGCCCGTGCAGATAGGTGCCGGCGACGCGGCCGTCGGGGCTGACGGCGCCGTCCGGCTCGGGGATATGGGCGAAGGGGCGGGCGCAATCCGGGCCCTCGGTGCGGCCCATGTGGATCTCGTAGCCCTCGACCGGCTGGCCGAGCGCCGTGCCTTCGATCCGCGTCAACCGCTTCTCGGGGGACATGCGGGTCTCGACATCCAGCAGGCCAAGGCCCGGGGTGCTGCCGGGGCTGCCGTCATGCCCCTCGGGGTCGTGGACCCGGCGGCCCAGCATCTGATAGCCGCCGCAGATGCCCAGCACCCGGCCGCCACGCCGCATATGCGCGCAAAGGTCGATGTCCCAACCCTGCTCGCGCAGGAAGGCCAGGTCGCCGCGCGTCGATTTGGTGCCCGGCAGGATCACCAGATCGGCGTTGCCGGGCAGCGCCTGCCCGGGCGGCACCATGGTCAGCCGCACCCCCGGCTCGGCCGCCAGCGGGTCGAGATCGTCGAAATTGGCGATCCGCGACAGCATCGGGCAGGCGATGTGCAGCCCGCCCGTGCCCGAGACGCGGCGCAGATCCACCGCATCCTCGGCCGGCAGCAGCGCGGCATCGGGGAACCAGGGCACCAGCCCCAGATCCGGCCAGCCGGTGCGCCCGGCGATGAAGGTGCGCCCGGCGTCGAACAGCGCCGGATCGCCGCGGAAGCGGTTGATCAGGAAGCCGCGGATCATCGCGGCATCCTCGGGGTCGATCACCGCCTGGGTGCCGACGATCTGCGCGATCACGCCACCGCGGTCGATATCGCCGGCCAGCACCACCGGCACGCCGGCCGCGCGGGCAAAGCCCATGTTGGCGATGTCGCGGGCGCGCAGGTTGACCTCGGCCGGGCTGCCCGCGCCCTCGACCAGCACCAGTTCATGCGCGGCGCGCAGCCGGGCGAAGCTGTCCTGCACCGCGCCCATCAGCCGCGCCTTCAGCGCACCGTAATCCGCCGCCGCCGCCCGGGTCACGGCGCGGCCCTGCACCACCACCTGCGCGGCCCGGTCGGTCTCGGGCTTCAGCAGAACCGGGTTCATGTGCACCGAGGGCGCCAGACCCGCCGCCCGCGCCTGCAGCGCCTGCGCCCGGCCGATCTCGCCCCCGTCCGGGGTCACGGCGGCATTGTTCGACATATTCTGCGGCTTGAAGGGCGCGACAGTGATTCCTCGCCGCCGCGCGGCCCGGCACAACCCCGCCACCAGCAGGGATTTTCCCACATTCGACCCGGTCCCCTGGATCATCAGCGCGCCCATGCCCGCCCCCGCTTGCCAATCCGTGCCTTGGTGACTAGATAGGCGCGTCGCTGAATGAAAGGCCCCGTGGTGGAAAACGTCGTTCTTACCGTGCATCTGATCCTCGCCGTGCTTCTGATCGGGGTGGTGCTGCTGCAGCGGTCCGAAGGCGGCGGCCTTGGCATGGGCAGCGGCGGAGGCGGCGGGGTCATGACCGGCCGCCAGGCGGCGAATGCGCTGTCGCGCCTGACCTGGATCTTTGCCATCGGCTTCATCATCACTTCGATGACCCTCACCGTCATCGCGGCCCGCAACGCTTCGAGCGGCTCGATCGTCGACCAGCTCGACCTTGGCGGCGGCTCGCAGCAAGCCCCGGCCACCTCGCTGCCGGGCATCGGCGAATACGCGCCGCCGCCCGGTGCCGGCCAGCCCGTGGTCCCGGGCGCCGGCCAACCGGTCGCGCCGCCCGCGCCGGCCTCGCAGGCGCCGGCCGCCACCGAAGGCGATGCGCCCGCAGCGCAGCCGGTGACGCCGCCGGCGGCGGAAACCCCGGCCGCGCCCTTGGCCCCGGCACCCGAGGCGCCGGCCGCCGAAACCCCGGCCGCAGCGCCGCCGGCCGATCCGGCCGCAGCGCCCGCCAATAACTGACACCACAACTTGGGGCGCGACGGGCGCCCCTTACAACAACTTGCGGTCCGTTGCGGCCACGGGATAAATCGGATATGACTCGAGTCCCGTGAAACCGCCCAGATTCGGGCCGCGATCTTCTATTGGATTATTCACGGGGGCCTCGATGGCGCGTTACATCTTCATCACCGGCGGTGTGGTTTCTTCGCTCGGCAAGGGGCTGGCATCGGCGGCGCTGGGGGCGCTGTTGCAGGCGCGCGGCTTCACCGTCCGGCTGCGCAAGCTCGACCCCTACCTGAACGTCGATCCCGGCACGATGAGCCCCTTCGAGCATGGCGAGGTCTTCGTCACCGACGACGGGGCCGAGACCGACCTGGACCTGGGCCATTACGAGCGCTTCACCGGCGTTTCGGCGCGCAGGACCGACTCGGTTTCCTCGGGCCGCATCTATTCCAACGTGCTGGAGAAGGAGCGCCGCGGCGCCTATCTGGGCAAGACCATCCAAGTCATCCCGCACGTCACCAACGAAATCAAGGACTTCCTGGCCGTGGGCGAGGACGAGGTCGATTTCATGCTCTGCGAGATCGGCGGCACCGTGGGCGACATCGAGGGTCTGCCCTTCTTCGAGGCCATCCGGCAATTCTCGCAGGAGCGGCCGCGCGGACAATGCATCTTCATGCACCTGACGCTGCTGCCCTATCTGGCCGCCTCGGGCGAGCTGAAGACCAAGCCCACGCAGCATTCGGTCAAGGAGCTGCGCTCGATCGGCCTGCAGCCCGACGTGCTGGTCTGCCGCAGCGAGCATCCGATCCCGGAAAAGGAACGCGCCAAGATCGCGCTGTTCTGCAACGTCCGTCCCGATGCGGTGATCCCGGCCTATGACCTGAGGTCGATCTACGAGGCGCCGCTGGCCTATCACCGCGCCGGCCTCGACCAGGCGGTGCTGGACGCTTTCCAGATCAGCCCGGCCCCGCGCCCCGACCTGACCCGGTGGGAGGACGTGATGGACCGGCTGACCCATGCCGAGGGCCAGGTCCGCATCGCCGTGGTCGGCAAGTATACCCAGCTGGAGGACGCCTATAAATCCATCGCCGAGGCGCTGACCCATGGCGGCATGGCCAATCGCGTCCGCGTCAAGGCCGACTGGGTCGACAGCGAGAAGCTGGAAGGCGAAGGCGCGCATCTGCTGGACGGCTATAACGGCATCATCGTCCCCGGCGGTTTCGGCGAACGCGGCACCGAGGGCATGATCGCCGCCGCCCGCTACGCGCGCGAGAAGAAGGTGCCCTACCTGGGCATCTGCCTGGGCATGCAGATGGCGGTGATCGAGGCGGCGCGGAACCTTGCCGACATGCCCGACGCCGGCTCCGAGGAGTTCGACCACGAGGCCGGCAAGACCCGCTTCACCCCGGTCGTCTACCACCTCAAGGAATGGGTGCAGGGCAATTACACCGTGCAGCGCAAGCTGACCGACGACAAGGGCGGCACCATGCGGCTGGGCGCCTATACGGCGGTGCTGGCGGCGGGCTCGAAGATCTCGGAAATCTACGACGGCGCGCTGGAGATCGAGGACCGCCACCGCCACCGCTACGAGGTGGACGCGAAATATCGCGAGCAGCTCGAGACCGCGGGGCTCAGCTTCTCGGGCATGTCGCCGGACGGGCGGTTGCCCGAGGTGGTGGAATATCGCGACCATCCCTGGTTCATCGGCGTGCAGTCGCATCCCGAGCTGAAGTCGAAGCCCTTCGAGCCTGCGCCGCTGTTCGCCGGCTTCATCCGCGCCGCGATGGATAACGAGCGGCTGGTCTGAACCGCCGCGCCGCGCCATAATGCCGGGACCAGAGAAACGGTCCCGACATGCGTCTTGCCCTGCTATCCGCCCTGTTGCTTGCTGCCGCACCCGCGTTTGCGGATGCGCCGCTGTTCCTGATCGACCAGACGCGCCTGCCCTTCGACCTTGGCCCCGGCGCGCCGCAGAACCAGCCCTCGCGGCAGCCGAACTCGCCGCATGCGGCGGCGAATTCGGCGGCGAACTCGGCCAACAGCGCCGCGAGCCATGCCAATTCGCCGCGCAACCCCGCCAATGAAAAGCGGGTGATCTTCACCGCCGACGGCTCGGTGGTGGGCTATTACGCGCCGAACGGCTCGGGGACGCTGAACCTGTTCACCGTGACCGGCAAGCGCGTCGCCTATCGGCCCAGGGGCAGCAAGAGCCTGTTTTCCAGCGACGGACGCTGGTGCGGCACGGTGGCGGATGCCAGCGGCGGCGGATTCGCCTTCGGCATCATCCGCGACTGCGCGGGACTGTTCTAGCCGCGATGCGCGGCGATGACACCGGATCGTCACATTGCGGGGCTAGATCGCGCATGACACAGCAGGAGATCCCCATGCAGGACCAGACGCCCAACGACTGGCTGGAAGCCGAGCTTCAGGACACGCTCGACGAGGATGTCGAGATCGAGATGGAAGACGCGGTCCTGTCGCAGGAGATCGCCCGCATCTATCGCGACACCCATTCCGACCAGATGCCGCGCGCCGACTATTTCCGCGAATTGCTGCGTCTGCAGTCCGAGCTGATCAAGCTGCAGGACTGGGTGGCCCATAACAAGGAAAAGGTCGTCGTCATCTTCGAAGGCCGCGACAGCGCCGGCAAGGGCGGCGCCATCAAGCGCATCACCCAGCGGCTGAACCCGCGCGTCGCCCGGGTCGTCGCCCTGCCCGCGCCCTCGGACCGCGAAAAGACGCAATGGTACTTCCAGCGTTACGTCCCGCACCTGCCGGCCGGGGGCGAGATCGTGCTTTTCGACCGCAGCTGGTACAACCGTGCCGGGGTCGAGCGGGTGATGGGCTTCGCCACCGAGGAGGAGGTGCAGCAGTTCTTCGACGACGTGCCGGAATTCGAGCGGATGCTGGTGCGGTCCGGCATCCGGCTGGTGAAATACTGGTTCTCGATCACCGACGAAGAGCAGCAGATGCGCTTCCTGATGCGCATCCACGACCCGCTGAAACAGTGGAAACTGTCGCCGATGGACCTGCAATCCCGCATCCGCTGGGAGGATTACACCAAGGCCAAGGAAGAGATGTTCGAGCGCACCAACATCGCCGAGGCGCCCTGGTATATCGTGCCCGGCAACGACAAGAAGCGGGCGCGGTTGAACTGCATGGCGCATCTGCTGACGCAGATCCCCTACGGCCCGGTCCCGCACGAGGAGATCACCCTGCCCGACCGGGTCTTCAATCCGGATTACGAGCGCGAGGTGCTGCCGCCCGAACTCTACGTGCCGCAACGTTACTGAGGCCGGATGGGGCTTGCGGCTGCCGGCCGGCGCGGCATGATCGGCGCGCACCTCGTCCGCAAGGAGCCCATCTTGCCCAAAGCCTATTGGATCGGCCATGTCACGGTCGACGACCCCGCCGCCTACGAGGCCTATCGCCGGGCCAATGCCGCGGCCTTCCAGAAATACGGCGCGCGTTTCCTGGTGCGCGGCGGCGCGCTGGAGGTGGTCGAGGGCCGGATGCGGCCCCGCACCGTGGTGATCGAATTCGCCGACCTGGAAACCGCCCGCGCCTGCTATCACAGTCCCGAATACCAGGCGGCGCTGGCGCTGCGCCAGCCCTGCTCGATCGCAGACCTGGCCATTGTCGAGGGCTGGGAATCTGTCTGACACATTTCCGAAACCTGTTGTTGCCGCCCCGAATTGTCCTAATATCCGGCCCATGTTTCGCAACCTGCTGAGCCGCCTTTTCACTGACACCTCCGATCCGACCCGCCTGAGCGGGCAGGATGCCGAGGTGGCCATCGCCGCGCTTCTGGTGCGCCTTGCCCGTGCCGACGACCATTATGGTCCGGCCGAGAAGCTGCGCATCGACCAGATCCTGGCCCGCCGCCGCGGCCTGAGCGCCACCGAAGCGACCGAGCGGCGGGTGGCGGCCGAAATGATCGAGGCCGAGGCACCGGACACCGTGCGCTTCACCCGCACGGTCAAGGACCGAATCGAGCTGGCCGACCGGCACGACATCATCGCCGCCATGTGGGAGGTCGCCTTTGCCGACGGCCGCCGCGACGCGGACGAGGAATCGCTGGTGCGGCTGGTCGCCGGCCTGCTGGGGATCAACGACCGCGATGCGGCGCTGGCTCGGCAAAGGGCGATGAACGGCCTTGGGCTGACCGATCCGTGACCGGAATCGCCCAGCCCGCGGCGAAGCGCCCGCCGCTCGTATCCACGCCCCCGCAGCGTGACAACCTGACTGGAAAGCCAGCAAGGAAACCGTTGCAATCGCCCGATAAATATCGCCTCATATCTGCATGAGCCACAGTGAACAGAACGCGGCACCGGCCGAAGCGGCCCGGGTGCCGGTGATAGAGATCCGCGACCTGCACAAGGCCTATGGCCCGCTCCAGGTTCTCAAGGGCGTCAGCCTGACCGCCCCGCGCGGCCATGTCATCAGCCTGATCGGCTCCTCGGGCTCGGGCAAGTCGACGCTGCTGCGCTGCTGCAACCTGCTCGAGGACAGCCAGCAGGGCGAGATCCTGTTCGAGGGCGAATCGGTCCGCTGGCGCGGCACCGGCCCGGCGCGGGTGCCCGCCGACCGCGCCCAGGTGACGCGGCTGCGCACCAACCTGTCGATGGTGTTCCAGCAGTTCAACCTGTGGTCGCACATGACCGTCCTGCAGAACGTCATGGAGGCGCCGGTCCATGTCCTGAAGCGCAATCCGGCCGAGGTCGAGGCACGGGCCCGCGAATTGCTGGCCAAGGTCGGCATCGGCGACAAGGCCGGGGCCTGGCCGGCGCAATTGTCGGGCGGCCAGCAGCAGCGCGCCGCCATCGCCCGCGCGCTCTGCATGGAGCCCAAGGCGCTGCTGCTGGATGAACCGACCAGCGCGCTCGACCCGGAATTGCAGCAGGAGGTGGTGCGGGTCATCAAGACCCTGGCAACCGAGCATCGCACCATGCTGCTCGTCACCCATGACATGCGGCTGGCGGCCGATGTCAGCGATCACGTGGTTTTCCTCCATCAGGGCCGGATCGAGGAAGAGGGGTCGCCGGCGCAGCTGTTCGGGGCGCCGCGCTCCGAGCGGCTGCGCCAGTTCCTGAGCGCAACCATGGCCCAATGACAAGACCAACAGGAGACTGGATGAAATGAAGAAACTGATGGTTGCCGCCGCGGCGCTCGTCCTGACCGCGGGCATGGGCATGGCACAGACCGTGCGCATCGCGACCGAGGGAGCCTATCCTCCCTACAACCTCGTGAACGAACAGGGCCAGCTTGCCGGGTTCGAGGTCGATCTGGGCAACGAGTTGTGCAAGCGCGCCGAGTTGCAATGCACCTGGGTCAAGAACGACTGGGATTCCATCATCCCGAACCTGGTCTCGTCGAACTACGACGCGATCATGGCGGCGATGAGCATCAACGAGGAGCGCAAGAAGGCCATCGCCTTCACCCAGGACTACCTGCCGCCCGCGCCCTCCTCCTATGTGGCGCTGGATGAAGGCGCCGACCTGGAAGGCGGCATCATCGCGGTGCAGACCGGGACCGTGCAGGCCTCGCATATCGCCGGCACCAAGGCGACGATGCTGGAATATCCCAATATCGACCAGGTCTTCGCCGCCGTCCGCAATGGCGAGGCCGACGCCGCCTTCGGCGACCACGAGGTCATGCGCCCCTTCGTCGAGGATAGCGACGACCTGATCTTCGTGGGCAAGCAGGTGCGGTTGGACGAGGGCATCGGCATCGGCCTGCGCCAGTCCGACAACGCGCTGCGCGACAAGCTGAATGCGGCGATCGACTCCATGAAGCAGGACGGCAGCCTGAACGAAATGATCCGGAAGTATTTCGGCGCGGACGCGCAGACGCACGAATGATCTGACTGACACCGCCGCGGCCGGTGCCGCGGCGGCCAAACCGGCGGCACGATGTTTCCCATTTGCACCGATCCCTCTGCCCTGCAGGGCCTGGCCTGGTTGTCATGCTATCTGACGACCGGCAGCCACATGCTGTTCTATGCCAGCTTCGGCACGGTGCTGGCGCTTCTGGCGATCACCGCGCCGGTGGCACTGCTGTTCGGCTTTGGCGGCGCCATGGCCGCGCGGTCGCGCCTGAGGCCGCTGCGCTGGTTCGGACGCGTCTATACCTCGATGGTGCGCGGCGTGCCGGACATCATCTTCTTCCTGTTCGTGCCGATCGCGCTGGACCAGGGTTTCGAATGGCTGCGCTCGCGCGTCTATTGCGACCCGTCGGTGCCGGTGCGGCAGGGCAATGAGTTCATCGTCTGCGCCGCCGCCAAACTGCCGCTCTCGACCTCGCCGGAATGGGTGCATCAGCTCTATGGCATCTTCCTGGCGGTGATCGCCTTCGCGGTGGTCTTCGGCGCCTTTGCCGCCAACGTGCTGCATGGCGCCATGGCTGCCGTGCCGCGCGCCCAGCTCGAGACCGCCGAGGCCTACGGCATGAGCCCGCGCCAGGTGAACCGGCGCGTCCTGATCCCGCAGATGTGGACCTATGCCCTGCCCGGCCTGGCCAATCTGTGGATGATCCTGATCAAGGCCACGCCGCTGCTGTTCGTGCTGGGCATCGAGGACATCGTCTATTGGGCGCGCGAGCTGGGATCGGCCAAGACCAGCGCCTATGCCTATCCGCATCCCGACTGGCGCATCTACTATTTCCTGGCCGTCCTGGTCTTCTATCTGCTGATGACCTGGGGGTCCGAGCGGATCTTCGACCGGCTCAGGACGCGGCTCTCGGCCGGGCAGGCCACCGCCGCCGGCGAGGCGATGCGAAAGGCCGCCACATGAACCAGTGCCTGCAGACCCTTCAGGACTACGGGCTGCGCGCCATCGGCATGGGCGAACGGCTGCTGCCGCGCAGCGGCTTCAGCCTGTGCGAGCAAATGACGCTGATCGGTTCCGGGCTGATCTGGAACATCTATTTCGGCGCGCTGGCGGTGTTCTTCGGCTTCTTCCTGGCCAATGCGCTGGCGATGGCCAAGGCCAGCCGCAACCCGTTGCTGCGCAAGCCGGCGGAATGGTTCGTTTTCCTGTTCCGTGGCAGCCCGCTCTTCATCCAGTTCTTTCTGGCCTATGAGATGCTGGTGCAATTGCCCCGCGCCGGCATCGAGGTGCTGGGCATCACCGTGCAGACCCATTGGATGACCCGGGCCTGGGCCGGGGCGCTGCTGGTGCTGGTGCTGAACACCGCCGCCTATTCGGCCGAGATCTTCCACGGCGCGCTGCGCAACCTGCCCAAGGGGGAACTGGAGGCCGCCGATGCCTATGGCATGGCCGGCTGGACCCGCTATCGCCGCGTCGTCTGGCCGACCGCGATGCGCCTCGCCTGGCCCGCCTATACCAACGAGGCGATTTTCCTGTTCCATGCCACGACGCTGGTGTTCTTTTCCGGCTTCCCGGCCTTCCAGCAACGCGGTGACGCGCTTTATTACGCGAACTATTTCGCCGACAAGACCTTCAACCCCTTCGTCGCCTATCCGATCGTCGCTGCCTATTTCGTCCTTCTGACACTGGGGCTGATCGCGCTGTTCGGGGTGGCCAATCGGCGGTTGAACCGCCATCTGCCCGGCGCGGCGAAGAAGATCCGCTACCGGCCCAATCTCATCAGGTGATCCATGGACTGGCTGCGCGAGCATCCGGAAGTCAAGACCATCCGCATCGCAGCCGCCGACCTGAACGGCGTGGCGCGCGGCAAGCGCATCCCGGCGCGCTTTGCCGACAAACTGCTGAGCGAGGGCACGAAATTCCCGTTCTCGGTGTTGAACATGGACATCTGGGGCGAGGATATCGAGGACAGCCCGCTGGTCTTCCAGGCCGGCGACCCCGACGGGCTGCTGCTGCCGACCGAACGCGGCTTCATGCCCATGCCCTGGCTCGAGGCGCCGACCGGTCTCTTGCCGATCTGGATGTTCCACCTGGACGGCCGCCCCTATGAGGGCGATCCGCGCCAGGCACTGGCCCGGGTCGTGGACCGCTACAAGGCCGCCGGCCTGACCCCGGTGGTGGCGACCGAGCTGGAGTTCTTCCTGATCGACGATTCCGGCGGCCAGTTGCGCGTCCCGCCCAGCCCGCGTTCGGGCAAGCGCCGCACCGGGGCCGAAACGCTGAGCCTACGCGCCCTCGACGCCTTCGACCGCTTCTTTACCGCGCTTTACCAGGCCTGCGAGGCGATGGACATTCCCGCCGATACCGCGATCTCGGAAGCCGCGCCGGGCCAGTTCGAGATCAACCTGATGCACCAGCCCGACCCGCTGAAAGCCGCCGACGATGCCTGGCTGTTCAAGCTGCTGGTCAAGGGCTTGGCGCGGCAATATGGCTTCGCCGGCTCGTTCATGGCCAAGCCCTATGAGGAATGGAACGGCTCGGGCATGCACATGCATTTCTCGGTTCTGGACCGGCAGGGCCGCAATGTCTTCGACAATGGCGGCGACGAGGGGTCGGAGATGTTGCGCCATGCTGTTGCCGGCTGCCTTGCCGCCATGCCCGGCTCGACGCTGCTGTTCGCCCCGCACGAGAACAGCTACGACCGGCTGGTGCCCAACGCCCATGCGCCGACCGGCATCGGCTGGGCCTATGAGAACCGCACCTCGGCCATCCGCATCCCCTCCTCGGGTCCGAAAGCGCGCCGGATCGAGCATCGGGTGGCCGGCGGCGACGTGAATCCCTACCTGACGGTCGCGGCGGTGCTGGGCGCGGCGCTGAACGGCATCGAGGACAAGGCCGAACCGCCGCCGCCGATCAAGGGCAATGCCTATGAGCAGGGGCTGGAGCAGCTTCCGGGAAGCTGGGGCGCCGCGATCGACGCCTTCGCCGCCTCGCCCGAGATCAGACGCATCCTCCCGACGCATCTGATCGAGAACTTCGTCATGACCAAGCGGCAGGAACTGCGTTACATGGCCGAACTGTCGGACGAGGAAACCGTCGAGCTTTATCTCGACACGGTCTGAGCGGCGGCGGCGCCGCGATTCGCGGTATTTGGACAACGAAGAAGCCGAGGGCGCCGCCCCCGGCTTCTCTGTTCCTCGAATGCCCGCTTTCGCGGCGCGGCCGGATCAGTGCGTCCAGGGTGCCCGGCGATCATAGGCGAAGTTCTCGCCATAGCCGCGGGGGCGGATATTGGCGGCGCGGCCATGCGGCTCGATCACCTCGTAGTCGAGCCCCTTTTCGCGGGCATAATCCTCGGCCTGCTTGCGGGTCTCGAAGCGCAGGCGCACCTGGGCCTGGGTGTCGTCGCTGCTGGTCCAGCCCATCAGCGGGTCGATCTCGCGCGCGTCGGCGGCGGGAAAGACCAGCACCCATTCCTTGGTGCGCGCGACGCCCGATTGCATCGCATTGCGGGCAGGCTTGTAGATGCGGACTCGCATTGGCGGGAACCCTCTGTTCTTGCTTGCCCGCCTTATCCCCGATGCGGGGCGGCCGATCAAGATGCACGGACCGCGATTTCCTGCCGCACATGCAGGATTGTCGCCCGATCTGCTTCGGCCGGGGTTGCATCGCGGCGCGAAAGCGCCAGATTCACCCAGGCAGGAACAAAGGTGAAACCATGGGCCACAACAACACCAACGCCCCCGTCGCGCGCTTCGCCGAGGTGACGCGGCCCAAGCTTGAGGGCGGCAAGCGCTTCGTCATGCAATCCGAGTTCCAGCCGGCCGGCGACCAGCCCACCGCCATCGTCGAGCTGTCCCGGGGGGTGATGGACGGCGAGCGCGATCAGGTGTTGCTGGGCGCCACCGGCACCGGCAAGACCTATACCATGGCCAAGGTGATCGAGGCGACGCAGCGCCCCGCCATCATCCTGGCCCCGAACAAGACCCTGGCCGCGCAATTATACGGCGAGTTCAAAGGCTTTTTCCCGGAAAACGCCGTCGAATATTTCGTCAGCTATTACGACTACTATCAGCCCGAAGCCTATGTGCCGCGCTCGGACACCTATATCGAGAAGGAGTCGCAGATCAACGAGGCCATCGACCGGATGCGCCATTCGGCCACCCGGGCGCTGCTGGAGCGCGACGACGTGATCATCGTCGCCTCGGTCAGCTGCATCTACGGCATCGGCTCGGTCGAGACCTATTCGGCGATGACCCAGGACATGGTGGTCGGCCAGCTTTACGACCAGCGCGAATTCCTGGCCGAGCTGGTCGCGCAGCAATACCGCCGCCTTGACGCCGCCTTCCAGCGCGGCGGCTTCCGGGTGCGCGGCGATGTGGTCGAGGTCTGGCCGGCGCACCTGGAAGACCGGGCCTGGCGCTTCGACTTCTTCGGAAATGAGCTTGAATCCATTACCGAATTCGACCCCCTGACCGGGGCAAAGACCGACGGCTTCAAGCAGATCCGCATCTATGCCAACAGCCACTACGTCACCCCGCGCCCGACTTTGCAACAAGCAATCAAGGGAATACGCGCCGAACTTCAGGCGCGGCTGAAGCAATTGACCGATGAGGGCAAGCTGCTGGAGGCGCAGCGGCTCGAGCAACGCACGAACTTCGATCTGGAAATGCTTGAAGCGACAGGGGTTTGCAACGGGATCGAGAACTATTCTCGCTACCTGACCGGCCGCGCGCCGGGCGAACCGCCACCGACGCTGTTCGAGTTCATCCCCGACAATGCCATCGTCTTTGCGGATGAATCGCATGTCTCGGTGCCGCAGATCGGCGGCATGTATCGCGGCGACTTCCGGCGCAAGTTCACCCTGGCCGAGCACGGCTTCCGCCTGCCCTCCTGCATGGACAACCGGCCGCTGAAATTCGAGGAATGGGACGCCATGCGCCCGCAATCGGTCTATGTCAGCGCCACGCCGGCGCAATGGGAACTGGACCAGACCGGCGGCGTCTTTACCGAACAGGTCATCCGCCCCACCGGCCTGCTGGATCCGCAGATCGAGATCCGCCCGGTCGAGATGCAGGTGGACGATCTCTTGGACGAGGTGCGCAAGGTCAGCGCCGCCGGCATGCGCACGCTGGTCACCACCCTGACCAAGCGCATGGCCGAGGATCTGACCGAATATCTGCATGAACAAGGCATCCGCGTGCGCTACATGCACAGCGACATCGACACCATCGAGCGCATCGAGATCCTGCGCGACCTGCGGCTGGGCGCCTTCGACGTGCTGGTCGGCATCAACTTGTTGCGCGAAGGCCTTGATATTCCAGAATGCGGCCTGGTCGCCATCCTGGATGCGGACAAGGAAGGTTTCCTGCGCTCGGAAACCTCGCTGATCCAGACCATCGGTCGCGCCGCCCGCAATGCCGACGGCCGCGTCATCATGTATGCCGACCGCATCACCGGCAGCATGGAGCGCGCCATGGCCGAGACCGAGCGCCGGCGGCAGAAACAGATGGCCTACAACCTCGAACATGGCATCACCCCGCAAACCGTGCGCAAGAATGTCGAGGATGTGCTGGCCGGGCTCTGGCAGGGGGACACCGACCAGTCGCGCATCACCACCCGCATCGACAAGCCCCTGGTCGGCGCGAACCTGCAGGCCCATCTGGACGCGCTGCGCGCCCAGATGCGCAAGGCAGCCGAGAACCTGGAATTCGAGGAAGCCGCCCGGCTGCGCGACGAGGTCAAGCGGCTGGAGGCGGTGGAACTGGCCGTCGCCGACGACCCGCTGGCCCGGCAATCGGCCATCGAGGAAGCCGCCGAGGCGGCGGTCAAATCCTCGGGGCGCTCCACCGCCGGCCGCGCCGGGCAGCGGGGCGGCAACAAGCGATCCAGGCGCCGGTCCTGAGCGCGGGGCCGGCGGCGGCCCCTGCTTCGTTGCCCAAATACCCGTCAGACCCCGGCGCCGGACGCCGGGTCAGCCGCAGCTCACCCGGACCAGCTTGCCGGTCTTGTCATGTTCGAAGTTCAGCCGGGCCGGGTTGTAATCCATGGTCACCGGGTCGCCGGTCTTGTAGCTGCGATAGGGCGTGTTGGCCGGCACGCTGATGGTCGGGCCGGTCTGGCCGATCAGCGGCAGGTAGCGGCTGGCGCCACAGCTGTCATCGGCAATCGCGGGCGGCGCGGCGGGTTCCGGGGCGGTCGATTCCGGGACGCAGGCCGCCGCCAGCAGCGGGGCGAGCATCACGACGGGCAGGATCGGCTTCATGGGACGGTCTCCTCGATACGGACAACTCGGCGACAACGCCCCGGGCATCGGCGGGTTCCTTGCCTTGCGCGGCTCGGCGGAACGCCGCCGATCTCAGGGCAGGCGAGACAGGATCTCGTCGGTCAGCGCCTCGACCTCGGCCCGGGCCTGGGCATGGCGCGACCCGTCGCCCGCGCCCAGCCCCTGGCCCAGCGTCTCGGCATAGCCGACGCGGTTGGCGATCTGCGCGCCGGCCACCTCGGCGCCCAGTTCCTCGGCCTTCCCGGCCACTTCCACCGCCAGGCGGGTATGCGGCCGGGTGCGGTTCAGCACGATCAGCATGTCGCATTTCTCGCGCCGGGCCAGGTCCAGAACCCCCTCGGTCGCCCACAGGTCGACATGGCTGGTCGCCACCGGCACCAGCACCAGATCGGCCACCCGCAGCGCCGGGCGCAGGTCGCTGTCGATCTTGGGTGGCGTGTCGATGATGACGTAATCGAAACGCTTCTTCAGCTTGTCGGATTCGTAGCTGGCCCCCCAGGCCGAGGAGGTCGAGAACTCCAGCGCCTCGTCCTCGCCCAGCCGGCCCAGCCGTTCCAGGAACCAGCGCCCCATGCTGCCCTGCGGATCGGTGTCCAGCAGCGCGACGGTATGTCCCCGCCCGCGCAGCGCCACCGCCAGATTCACCGCGATGGTGGTCTTGCCCGAGCCGCCCTTCTGCTGGGCAACCGTGATGATGCGTCCTGCCATGAGCCCTCCGTTCCGGCCTCGGCCCGCCCGGCGTTGCGGGCCGTTTTCCGCCAGACTAGGGGCGAAACGCACGCAAGGCGAGGCTTTTTCGCAGCCGCAGCATCGGCCGGCGCCTCAGGCTTGCCAGGTGTCGATCACCTCGTACATCACCGGCTCGAAATGCCGGCACATGGTGGCGATGGCGCGGTTCCTCTCGCGCATCTCGGGGCTGCGCAGCATGGCCTGATAGTCGCGCCGGTCGCGCCATTGCGAATAGGTGGCGATGCGGGTCTGCGCATCGTTCAGATGGATCGCCCCCGAGATATAGCCGGGCTGTTGGCTGATCACATGCTTGTAGGCATCGTTCAGCGCGTCGATCACGTCATGCGCCGAACCGGGTGTCACCTCGAAGGTGCAGATCACCGTCTGGCCGTCGAATTCCTTTGCGATCCGGGTCATTGGCTGGGCCTCCTCTTGCCTCGCGACAGCTGCAGCTTAGCGCAGGACGGCGGGAATGGCAGCGGTTTTCCGGCTTGCCGGTCAGGAGGTTGCAGCTTCCCGGCATCGGGCGCATGGTGCGGCCACTGAGCGAAAGGAAGGCGCGATGATTCCGGTCTTTGACGGTCACAACGATTTTCTGCAGCGCATGGTGGCCGCGGGGCCGGCGCGCGACCGGCTCTGGCTCGAGGGCGACGGCACCGGTCATCTGGATCTGCCGCGCATGAGGTTGGGCGGCTTCGCCGGCGGCTTCTTCGCCATCTGGACGCCCTCGCCGCCCGGCCCCGACGATGCGCTGGCCGCGATGCTGAAGAAGAACCCGCCCTTCGCGCTTCCGCTGCCGGCCGAAGTGCCGGCCGCCGCGGCCCTGCCCCATGCCCTGGCCCAGGCCGGGCAGCTGATGGCGATGGCGCGGACCGGCACGCTGGACATCTGCCGCACCGCCGCCGAACTGCGCTCCAGCATCGCCGCCGGCCGCATCGCCGCCATCCTGCATATCGAGGGCGCCGAGCCGATCCCCGATCTTGACGCGCTGCATGTCTGGCACGCCATGGGGCTGCGCTCGCTGGGGCCGGTCTGGTCGCGGCCGACCCGCTATGCCCATGGCGTGCCCTTCGCCTTCCCGTCCTCGCCCGATACCGGGCCGGGGCTGACAGAGGCGGGCAAGGATCTGGTGCGGGAATGCAACCGGCTGCGGATCATGCTGGACCTGTCGCATCTGAACGAGAAGGGCTTCGACGACGTGGCGCGGCTGTCGGATGCGCCGCTGGTCGCCAGCCATAGCTGCGCCCATGCCGTGGCGCCCAGCTCGCGCAACCTGACCGACCGGCAATTGCGGGTGATCGCCGGCACCGGCGGCCTGGTCGGGCTGAATTTCGCCGTGGGCTTCCTGCATCCCGAGGGCCGGCGCGAGCCGATGCACGGCTTCGAGATCATGCTGCGCCATCTCGACCACCTGCTGTCCCTGCTGGGCGAGGATGGCGTCGCGCTCGGCTCGGATTTCGACGGCGCCGACATGCCCGAGGATCTGGCCGATGCCTCGGCGCTGCCGAACCTGATCGAGGCGATGCTGGCACATGGTTATGGCCGCGATCTGATGGAAAAGATCGCCTGGAAGAACTGGCTTTCAGTGCTGGAACGGACCTGGGGCGCCTGAAGGACCGCTCTCGGCGTCCGAAGGATCGCCGGGGGCTCCCGATCTGACACCAAACCTGCGGCGACTGCGCCGGGCCGATCGCCGCGGCGTGGGCAAGGATGCCCGGGACGGCGGCGCCGGGAAGCCGTCGGCTCGTTCGGGCAGGGTCGGACCCGGGACGGTCAGTCCTGCGTCACCACCGGCGCCACCCCCAGCGCCTCGGCCAGCGCCCGGAAACGCGCCTCGGCCACCTCGCCCATCAGCGCCCGGCCGGTGCGGGTCAGCTTCAGCTCCAAAAGCTTCTTCTTGGGCGGCAGCTTCAGCGTTCCCGCCTCGGCCGGATCCTTGACCGAGAACATGGCGCCGAAGCGCATCGCCTTGCCCAGCACCTCGGCATCGCGGATCTCCTTGTCCGAGAGCAGCGCGAACAGCGGCGCCATCGGCGAATTGGCGCGGCTGTTCTTGTAGCGATGCAGCAGCGACAGGCCCAGGAACACCCGCTCGGGATGCGACAGCGCAGCCATGTTGGCCCGCGTCACATTGTCGAAACAGGCGTCGGCGCGATAGTCGGGATGGGTGCGCCAGGTAGTGTCATGCAGCAGGCAGGCGGCGCGGATCAGCCGGTCGCGCTCGGGCGGCAGGTCGCCGAACAGCGGCTCGAGGAACTGGTAGAGCTTCTTGCCGAACCCCGGCATCCGCGCCATCTGCCGCTCGGCGAAGCGTGCCGCCTCGATCAGCGGATCGCGAGAGCGCAGGCCCGAGGGCATCTGCTCGTAGAGCAGCCCCTCGCGGATGCCATAGGAGGAGACGGCCAGCGATTTCGGCTTCATGCTTTCGACCAGCTGGCGCAGCACCAGGCTGGCCAGCGGCACCAGCTCCATCCGGCTTTGCGAGATGCCGGTCATCGCCCGCATTTCGGACACCGTCTTGTCGCCGATCCATTTCACCGTGTCGGCCACCGCCTCGGGCGACATGCGGTATTCATGCAGCACCGTCATCGGGTATTTCACCCGTTCCATGTCCAGCCGCGCGATCGCCCGCCAGGAACCGCCGACCAGGTAGATCTGCTCATGCCCGCGCCCCAGCACGGCGGCGGCCTGGTCGATCGCCTTGCGGATATGGTCGCGCAGGCCCGAGGCGCCGCCCTTGACCTGCTGCAGCCGGAACGGGCCCAGCGGCGTCGAGACACGGCGGCCGACCTCGCCGTCGGCGACCTCGGCCAGTTCCATCGAGTTGCCGCCGATGTCGCAGACCAGCCCCTTCGCATCCGGCCAGCCCAGCAGCACGCCCTGTGCGGACAGCCGCGCTTCTTCCTCGCCCTCGATCACATGCAGCTTGAGGCCGGTCTCTTTCTCGACCGCCTTGCGGAAGGCGGGGCCATCCTCGGCCTCGCGCACGGCGGCGGTGGCGACGCAGGTCAGCGGCTTGATGCCCATGCCCTCGGCCAGGGCGGCGAAGCGCCGCAGCGCCACCATGCCGCGCTGCACGCCCTCGGGGTTCAGCCGGCCGGTGGTGGCCAGTCCCTGCCCCAGCCCGGCCATGACCTTCTCGTTGTAGAAATAGGCCGGCGAGCGCGCCGCGCCGTCGAAGACCACCATGCGGATCGAGTTCGAGCCGACATCGACCACGCCCACCCGGCTCAGCGAGCGTTCCGAGGCCCGCTCGAACAGCGATCTCCCGAAGGGCTCGATGGTTTCTCCGCTAGCGGTCAAGACACCGTTCATCGGGTTCCTCTCGATTCCGTTACCTCGTGGGCACGCGCGCCTTGGATGGGGCAATTAACCCTTTGCGTCAATCCGTCGAGTGCGTCAGAGCCGGAACGTCCCGGGCGCCCGCGCTGCCGCGGCCGGACAATGAGGGGTTTTCCATGAAGAACTTGTGACAGCAGAACAGGTCGTCGCGGCCGGCCGGCAGATAGCGCAGATAGCGCCCGTCGGGCTGCAGAAGCCAGCTTTGCGCCTCGTCGGCCATGTTGGCGGCCATGATCTGGCTGGTGATCTGCGCCTTGACCGTCTCGTTGAAGCATTCGATCAGGGTTTCCACCCGGCGCGACAGGTTGCGTCCCATCCAGTCGGCCGAGCTGATGAAGACCCGCGCCCGCTTCGACGGAAGCGCATGGCCGTTGCCGAAGCAGACGATGCGCGAATGTTCCAGGAAACGCCCGACGATCGACTTGACGCGGATGTTTTCCGACAGGCCGGCGATGCCGGGCCGCAAGCCGCAGATGCCGCGGATCACCAGGTTGATCCTGACCCCGGCCTGGCTCGCGGCATAAAGCGCCTCGATCACGTCCTTCTCGATCAGGCTGTTCATCTTGGCCCAGATCTCGGCCGGCCGGCCGCGGCGGGCGAGTTCCGCCTCGCGCGCGATCAGGCCCAGCAGCGTCTCCTTGAGGTCGATGGGCGAGATGGCCATGTTCTCCAGCCCGTCGGGCTGCACGTAGCCGGACAGGAAATTGAACACCTTCGAGGCGTCGCGTCCCAGCGCCGGGTCGCAGGTGAACAGCGACAGGTCGGTATAGATCCGCGCCGTGATCGGGTGGTAGTTGCCGGTGCCGAAATGGCAATAGGTGACCAGCTGGTCGCCCTCGCGCCGGACCACGGTGCTGATCTTGGCATGGGTCTTGTATTGCACGAAGCCATAGACGACATGCGCCCCCGCGCGTTCCAGCCGGCGGGACTGGCGGATGTTCGCGGCCTCGTCGAAACGCGCCTTCAGCTCGACCAGCGCGGTGACGGATTTTCCCGATTCGGCCGCCTCGCAAAGCGCGTCGACGATGGGGCTGTCGCGCGAGGTCCGGTAAAGCGTCTGCTTGATCGCCAGCACGTCCGGATCGCGCGCCGCCTGCGCCAGGAAGCGCACCACCATGTCGAAGGTCTCGTAGGGGTGATGCAGCAGCATGTCCTTTTGCCGGATCGCCGCGAACATGTCGCCGTCATGGTCCTGGACCCGTTCCGGCACGCGCGGGGTGAAGCCCGGCCATTGCAGGTCGCGGCGACCGTCCAGAACCAGTTCGCGCAGATCCGCCATGCCCAGAAGGCCCTCGACCTCGATCACCTCCTCGGGATCGACCTCGAGCTCCTCCATGATCAGCCGGCGCAGCCGGCCGGGGGCGCCGGCGGTGATCTTCAGGCGGATGACCGAGCCGCGGCGGCGGCGCTTCAGCGCCGTCTCGAACTCGCGCACCAGATCCTCGGCTTCCTCCTCGACCTCCAGGTCGCTGTCGCGCAGCACGCGGAAGGCGCAATGGCCGATGTCGCGATAGCCGGGAAACAGGCTGGGCAGATGCATCAGCAGCAGGTCTTCCAGCCGCAGGAAACGCTTGCCGCCGGGCAGCGGGATGAAGCGGGCGATCTGCTGCGGGATCGGCAGCAGCGCCTGCATCTGCTGGCCGTCGCTTTCCCGCGCCAGCTCCAGCGCCAGCGAGAAGCCGGTGTTGGGGATGAAGGGGAACGGATGCGCCGGGTCGATGGCCAGCGGCGACAGCACCGGAAACACCTGCTCCATGAAATGCCGGCGCAGGAATTCCTCCTCGGCCCGGGTGACGCGGCCGCGCGACAGGATCGAGATGTCGGCCAATTCCATCTCGCGCCGCAGGCCGGTCCACACCGCCTGCTGGGCGCCCATCAGCCGGCGGGCATCGGCATTGACCAGCGCCAGCTGCTCGGCCGCGGTCAGCCCGTCGTCGGAAAGGTTGGTGTTGCCCTCGCGCACCAGTTCGCGCAGGCCGGCGACGCGGACGGTGTAGAATTCGTCAAGGTTGGTGGCCGAGATCGACAGGAAGCGCAGCCGTTCCAGCAGCGGCACGCGCGGGTTGCGCGCCTCGTCGAGCACCCGCCAGTTGAAGGCGAGCCAGCTGATCTCGCGGTTGAAGAAGCGCGCCGGCCCCTCGGGCGTGCCTTCGGGCAGTGCGCGGGGCGAGGAAAAGGGGGATTTCAGGAAATCGGCTTGGGTCATGTCACGGAACTTCCGGGAAAATGCGCGGGGGATCATGCTTCGGCGGGGGTGAGCTTGTCCAGAAGCTCGGCGGCCAGGCGCCGGGTGATGGCGCGACGGTCGGCCAGCGATTCCCGGTCGATGGCGGCGACCAGGCGGCGGGCCAGGTCCAGATCGCGCTCCATGCGCAAGGCCAGCCAGTCCACCACTTCGGGCGCGACCTGGATCTGGCGGTCGGCGAACAGCTTGACCAGCACCGCCGGCAGCAGCGCGTCGTCGGGCGGACCAAGGATCGCCTGCGCGGCCGTCTCCAGCCGCGAACGCAGATCGGGCAGCATCACCCCCCAGTCGCGCGGCGCCGTGCGCGCGGTGATCAGCAGCAGCGTCTGGCGCGCGCCGGCCAGATTCCACAGGTGGAACAGCCCCTGTTCGGCCGTGGCATTGCCGCCGATCTCATGCGCGTCCTCGACGACCAGCGCCGCATGCGGCTGCACCAGATCGCCGGCATTGCCGGGGGTCAGGGTCCAGGCCTGACACAGCTGCGCGCCATGCTCGGCCGCCCAGAAGCCGACCAGATGCGACTTGCCGGCGCCGCCGGCGCCGATCAGCAGCAGCCGGCCCTGCGGCCAGCGCGCCGGTTCGTCCAGCATGGCAAGCGCGTCGCGATTGGCCGAGGTGATCAGGAAGTCGTCGCGCGACGATGCCGGCGGCATCGTCAGGTCCAGGGTCAGCTGTCTTGCCACCGTTCAGCCGTCCTTGCCTTCCCGGCTCTCGCGGGCCTCGGCCCAGAGCTCCGAGGGCGAGGGCGGGCCTTCGGCATCCGGTACCTTGCCGGCATGCTGGCGATGCTGATGCTCCTCCAGCAGATGCGCCAGATGCTCCTCGCGCTGGATCTGCGCCACCGCCACGTCGCGCGACATCTGCGCCAATTGGCGCGCGCGCTCGGTGGTGCCGCGCGGCACCAGCTCGACCATGGTGGGCGGGGCCGGCGGCGAAGGCACCTCGCGCCCGGTATAAAGCGCGCTTTCCTTGTAGCGTCCGACCGCGAAGCGCACCAGCACACCCAGCGCCGCCGCCAGCGGCACCGCGACCAGCAGCCCGACAAAGCCGAACAGCGTGCCGAAGACGGTCAGGGCCAGCATCAGCCAGACCGGATGCAGCCCGACATGGCCGCCGACGATCTTGGGCTGCAGGTAGTTGCCCTCGACGATCTGGCCGATGACGAAGACCGCGATCACCGCGCCGATCCAGAGCGGCTCGCCCCAGAACGAGAACAGCGCCACGCCGATGGCGGTGGCGCCGCCGACCAGCACACCCACATAGGGAATGAACGAGAGCGAGGCAGCGATCACCCCGATCGCCACCCCGAAGGGCAGCCCGACCAGCCCCAGGCAGACCGAATAGAAGGTGCCAAGGATCAGGATCACCATGCCCTGCCCGCGCACGAATCCCGACAGCGCCGCGTCGATCTCGTGCCCCAGGCGGCGGACGGTGCCGGCATGGTCGCGGGGCAGCAACTCGTCCAGCCGGTCCACCATGTTGTCCCAGTCGAGCAGCAGGTAGAATGCCACCACCGGCACGATGACGATCAGCATGACCATGCTGACAACGCCCATGACCGAGCCGAGCAGCGTGCTGACCAGCTGTCCGCCGCGCTCGCTGATCTGTTGGCCCATGTTGGTGAGCGCGGTGTTGACCGGGCTGCCCTCGGTGAAGATCTCGGGAAAGCGGGTCATCAGGAATTGCTGCAACTGCTGGAACATCTGCGGCGCCGTCTCGATCAGCGCCGTGGTCTGGCGGACCAGCACCGGCACCAGCAGCAGAAACAGCGCCACCACCACCAGCAGGCCGCAAAGCGTGATGACCACCACCGAAGCGGTGCGCGACAGCCCCAGCCGCTCCAGCCGGTCGGCGAGCGGGTCGAAGAGATAGGCCACCGCCGCGCCCATGATGAAGGGCATGATGGCATTGCCCAGCCCCCAAAGCGCCAGCAGCAGGACGGCCAGCGCCGCGCCCCAATACAGGACCTGTTTGTGCACCGGCAATTGCATGGCTGTTTTCCGCTCCTGTCCCGGGTTCGCGTTCCTATGTGGACGGTCGCGGCGCCGCTTGCAAGGAAGGGCGTTGCCCCGCTATCCGCTCTGCGCTAACTCGTCCCGGCCATCATGAGGATTTCGCCATGCGTCTGTCGCGCTATTTCATGCCCGTCCTGAAGGAAGACCCCAAAGAGGCCCAGATCGTCAGCCACCGGCTGATGCTGCGGGCAGGCATGATCAAGCAACAGGCGGCCGGCATCTATTCCTGGCTGCCGCTGGGCTACAAGGTGCTCAGGCGCATCGAGCAGATCGTGCACGAGGAACAGGCCCGCGCCGGCCATATCGCCATGCTGATGCCGACCCTGCAATCGGCCGACCTGTGGCGCGAGAGCGGCCGCTATGACGACTATGGCGAGGAGATGCTGCGCATCAAGGACCGCCACAAGCGCGACCTGCTCTACGGACCCACCAATGAGGAGATGATCACCGACATCTTCCGGTCGCATGTGAACAGCTATAAAGACCTGCCGCTGACCTTGTATCACATCCAGTGGAAGTTCCGCGACGAGATCCGCCCGCGTTTCGGCGTCATGCGCGGCCGCGAATTCCTGATGAAGGACGGCTACAATTTCGACCTGACCAAGGAAGACGCGCTGCACGCCTATAACCGTCACCTGGTCAGCTACCTGCGCAGCTATGAGCGCATGGGCCTGCAGGCGATCCCGATGCGCGCCGATGGCGGGCCGATCGGCGGCGACTATACGCATGAATTCCTGGTGCTGGCCGAGACCGGCGAATCCGAGGTGTTCTACGACAGCGAGATCACCGACCTGAAATTCGGCGACCGGGCCATCGACTACGACGACGTGGCCGAGTGCCAGGCGGTGCTGGAAGAATTCACCAGCCGCTACGCCCGCACCGACGAGACCCATGACGCGGCGCTGTTCGAGCAGATCCCCGAGCCCCGCCGCCGCCAGGCGCGCGGCATCGAGGTCGGGCAGATCTTCTATTTCGGCACCAAGTATTCCGAGCCGATGGGGGCGACGGTGGTCGGCCCCGACGGCACCCGCGTGCCGGTGCACATGGGTTCGCACGGCATCGGCGTCAGCCGCCTGCTGGGCGCCATCATCGAGGCCAGCCATGACGACAAGGGCATCATCTGGCCCGAAGGCGTGACCCCCTTCCATGTCGGCATCGTCAATCTCAAGCAGGGCGATGCCTCGACCGACGGCGCCTGCGAGGCGCTTTACGCCGAGCTGAAGGCGCAGGGGCTGGACCCGCTCTATGACGACCGCGACGAGCGGGCGGGGGCGAAATTCGCCACCATGGACCTGATCGGCCTGCCCTGGCGGATCACCGTCGGCCCGCGCGGCCTGGCGGCGAACAAGGTCGAGCTGACCGCGCGCCGGACCGGCGAGTCGGTCGAGCTGTCGCCGCAGGAGGCGGTGGCGCGGCTGAAGGAGATCTACCAGCCGGTCTTCGACGCGGCGCAATGAGCCGGGCGGCCGTTCCGGTGGTGCGGCCGCGGGGGTATTGGGAAAACGGTGAAATCGAGAGGTGGCGCCTTCCCGGCGCCGCCGGCTTCCGATGGCGCGATCGGGTGATGAATGGTGGGGCGCCGTTGCGCGCCTGGGCGTTGACAAGATGCGATGGTGCGCTTCCCTGCCCCGCAAGTGAATGAGTGACAGTGTTGTGGTGACGATGAAGGCGCCGATCACCGGGGTGACGGGACGGGACGGCTCTCCTATCTGGTCGAAGTCGAGACGCGGCCCATCGTCGCGGCGATTTTACGAACAACCCGGTGCTGGGAATGATGGATCACAGCCTGCACGGGCCGACGACCCATGCCGAGGAGATCGACCTTCACGGTTTCTTCATCGGCGACCATCATTATGACATCCGCGACGCGATCGGGATTCGCGCCGGATTCCGCGGCTGACGACGCGGCTGGATTTGCCGGCCGGGTTCGGTCAGGATCGCCGGAATCGCCGGTGTGTTGGGTATGATGAGTGCAGGACGGATGAAAGCGATCGGCATCACGGTTTTCGGCATCGCGCTGGTCGCGATGGTCGGCTTCTTCGCCTGGCCGGGACCGGCGCGGCCAATGATCCCGGTGCCGCAGATCGGCCTGGCCAAGGACGCGGACTTTCGGGTCCGGCTGATCCCGCCGCAGCCCGATCTGGTCGCCCTGTCCGCCAAGGTGACGGGCCGCGCCGCAGCCGGGCCCGCCCAGGGCTATCGCCACGAATGGCCGGGATTCCATGCCGCGGCCCGGTTCGAGGGGACGGGCATCACCCTGCGCTTCGACGATGCGGTCAATCGCTGGCGGGTGGTGCTGGACGGCAAGCCGGTCGAGATCTCTCGCCCCGGCCGGCAGGATCTGCGCATCGACGGGCTGACGCCCGGTCCGCATGCGATTCGCGCCGAGAAGATCAGCGAATCGAAAGGGCCGGCGCTGTTCGGCGGCTTTCTTCTTGATGCCGCGGCCAAGGCCCTGCCGCCGCCGGAGCCGGGGCGGCTGATCGAGTTCATCGGCGATTCCGACACCGTCGGCTTTGCCAACACCGCCGAGCACCGCGATTGCGGCGACGAGGAGATCTATGCCGCCACCGATACCAGCCGCAGTTTCGGCCCTCAGGTGGCAACGGCGCTCGGCGCGGATTATCGGCTGGTCGCCCGTTCCGGCATCGGCCTGCTGCGCAATTATGGCGGTGCCGACCCCGACCACACCATGGACCGGCTTTACCCGCTGGCGCTGCCGGGGGATGCGGCGGCGACCGCCCTGCCGCAGCGCCAGGCCGATATCATCGTCATCGGGCTTGGCTCGAATGTCTTCGGCTCCGAGCTGGCGCCGGGCGAGCGCTGGACCGACAAGAGCCAGCTGCGCCGCGATTTCGGGCCGGCGCTGGCCGATTTCGTCACCGCCCGCGCGCAGGAGAACCCCGGCGCGCTGATGGTGCTTCTGGCCTTCGGCGAATACGGCCCCGAGCTGGTCGAGGCGCATCGCAGCGCCTCGGACCTGCTGACCGCCAGGGGCATCGCCAACCGGCTGGTAATCCTGGGCGAACCACGGCGCAATGCCTGCCTGTGGCACCCCTCGGCCGCGGACCACGCCATGATCGCCGAAACGCTGATCGAGGTGCTGAATGCGGAGGATCCGCCCGGCAGCGGCTGATCCCGCTTGCGCCGCTCCCCTCGCCCCCTAAACTTGTCCCGATCCCGCCAGCCGAGACGCCATGCATTCCCTCAGACCGATCCATAACCGCCTGCGTCGCCTTCTCGGTCTGGGCCGGGCGGAGTTCTTCGACACGGCCGTCGACCGCTGGGAGATCTGCCCGGCCGATGAGGTCGAGATCGCGCCGGGGATCTGGTTGCCGGATCAGGTCGAGCATATCGCCCGGACCGAGTTCGGCGGCCTGCCCGACATCCTGGCGCAGATGCAGGGCGATCCGGCCGAACGCACGCCGCCGACCATGGGCTATCGCTTCCGCGACGTGGATTTCGTCGACGGCGTGCTGCATGCGCGCGGCGCCGAACGCCACCTGCGCCAGCGCCGGCATTCCGGGCCGACCTATCCGCGGCCGCGCGACAGCCTGTCGGGCGCGCTTTACGAAAGCTGGATCGGCAATCGCTGGTTCGGCAACTGGCTGCTGAACGACTGCCTGGCCTATCGGCTGGCCGAGGCGGCCGGGGCGCCCGTCACCTCGGCCCCGGCGCGCGGCGGGCATATCGCGCGCTACGAGACCTTGCTGGGCATGGCGCCGCGCCGCATCGGCGAGGTGCATTTCGACGAGCTGATCCTGTTCGACGACCTGCACAACAACAGCCACCGTCGCGCCCGCGCGCAGGAGAATCGCGCCCGCATCCTCAAGGACCGGGCGCTGAAGCCGCTGCCCGGCGTCTTCATCTTCCGCGGCGCCAGCGGCGACGCCCGCATCCTGGTGAACGAGGCCGAGATCGCCGAGCGGCTGGAGGTCGAATACGGCTTCCGCACACTTTATGTCGACCGCCACGATGCCGACCAGATGGCCGAGGCGGCGGGCGCGGCCCGGCTGGTGGTGGGGGTCGAGGGCAGCCAGCTTGCCCATGGCGTGATCGCCATGCCGGCCGGCGGCACGCTGCTGACCCTGCAGCCGGCGGACCGGGTGACCACCTCGCTGAAGCTGCTGACGGATTGCTGGCAGCAGCGCTATGCCATGGTCGTGGGCTCGGGCACCGCCGGCGGCTATCGGGTGGAATGGGACCAGATCCGCCGCACGCTTGACCTGATCGCGGCCGCCGAACCCTGAAAACCCGTCCTAACAGTCAGGTTGAGTTTCTCGCAAGACATTGGAATATGGGTCCGGGAGCCAGATTTTCCTGCCAAATTGATTAGCAAGTGCGTGGTGATGTTCAGGATCCTTAGGGAAGACTACAGGAGACATGGCAGTTCGCTGACGGACCCGGCCTTCGTCTCGCTGGCGATCTACCGATACGGGCATTGGGCCATCGGGCTGCAGAACCCGGCCCTGCGCTGGCTGGCGAGCAAGCCCTATGCGCTGATGAAGCTCTTCATCCTCAACGTGACCAAGGTCTGGATCCCGCCGCAGGTCAGCATCGGCGCGGATTTCCACATCATCCACGCCGAGGGTTCGCTCTCGATCCATCCCGACGTGGTCATCGGCGACCGTTGCGGCGTCATGCACAACGTCACCATCGGCACGAACATGCGTCCCGGCGCACCGGTGATCGGCAATGACGTGTTCATCGGCGTGAACGCGACGGTGCTCGGCGCCATCCGCATCGGCGACCGGGTGCGGATCGGCGCCAATACCGCTGTAACGACCAACGTGCCCTCGGATTCGGTGGTGATCGGCTCTCCGGCCAGGATCTATCCCAGCCTGCCGATCTTTGCCGCCAAGAAAAAGGCCCCGCCGGCAAGCGCGGCCGAAGGAAGGGCCCCTGATCATGAGTGACGATTTCGACCGCTGCATGTGGCGGCTGCTGGCTGACAATCTTCCCGAGCGCGCCGGGAAGGTGGCGGCGGTGGACCGGGACCGCGCGGCGACCTATGCCGAACTTGCGGCCGAGGCCGGGCGCGTCGCCGACTGGCTGACCCGGCGCGGCATCCGCCCCGGCGATCGGGTGATCGTGCACCTGCGCAAGGGCATCGAAGAGGTCGCGGCGATGCTGGGCGCCTGGAAGATGGGCGCGGTGGTCGTCAACGTGAACATCCGCTGGACCACCGCGCAGCTGGCCTATGTCGCCCGCGACTGCCGGGCGCGGGCGGTGATCCTGCCCCGCAACGCGCTGAACGGGCTTGCGGACGAACATGCCTTGCCCGAGGGCACGGCTTACCTGGTTCAGGGCAAGGCCGAGGGCCTTGTCCAGGGCGCGGACCCGTGGGCGGCCCTGCCGGCCGACAGCGGCTCCGCGCCCGACGAATGCGACCCGAAAGGGTTGGCGATGATCATCTACACCTCGGGCTCGACCGGCGCGCCCAAGGGGGTGATGCTCAGCCATCGCAACATCCGCGTGGGCGCGATCTCGGTCGCGCAATATCTGGGGCTGGAGGAAGGCGACCGGCTGCTCTCGGTCCTGCCCTACAGCTTTGATGCCGGGCTGAACCAGCTGACCACCATGCTGCTGGTCGGCGGCACCGTGGTCCACCAACCGCTGACCATGCCGGCCGAGATCATCCGCATGGCGCGGGCCGAGGCGGTGACCGGCCTTGCCGGCGTGCCGCCCTTGTGGAACCAGATCGTGCGGCTGCTGCAGGAAAATCCGGTGGCGTTGCCGGCGCTGAAGCGCATCACCAATACCGGCGGCAAGATCCCCCCCAACATCCTGCAGGCGCTGCCGCAGGTGTTTCCGGGCGTGGACATCTACCTGATGTATGGGCTGACCGAGGCCTTCCGCTCGACCTATCTGCCTCCGGCCAAATTCGCGGCCAAGATGGGCTCGATCGGCCGGCAGATTCCCAATGCGCAGGTCTTTGCCATCAAGCATGGCGAGGGCGTCGCCGGTCCCGGCGAGCAGGGCGAACTGGTGCATGCCGGGCCGCTGGTCAGCATGGGCTATTGGGAAAAACCCGAGGTGACGGCCCAGAAGATCCGCCCCTGTCCCGAGCTTGCCGATGTCCTGGGCGATCAGCCGGTGGTCTGGTCGGGCGACCTGGTGCGCGTGGACGAGGACGGCGACCTGTGGTTCGTCAGCCGCATGGACGAGATGATCAAGACGCTGGGCTTCCGCCTGTCGCCGACCGAGGTCGAGGATGCGGTCTCGCAAAGCGGGCTGGTGGCCGATGTGGTGGCCTGGGGGGTCGAGGATGCCGATCTGGGCCAGGCGGTTCACGTCGCCGTGACCTATCTGCCGCAGGGGACCGAGGCCGCGCTGGCCGCGCATTGCGCCCGCGCCATGCCGCATTACATGCGTCCGCAGCGATTCCACCCTTGGGGCGGCGCCATGCCGCGCACCGCCAGCGGCAAGCTGGATCGCCCCGCCATCATTTCGGCCGCCAAGGCGGCTGCCCCCCTGCAGGAACGACAGAAGGCATGAGACCATGAGCCTGAGCAAGCAAGCGCTGATTTCCTACGTCCAGTCCGAGCTGAACATCGACCAGCCCATCGACGGCGATACCGAGCTGTTCTCGACCGGAATGCTGGATTCCGTCTCGATGGTCGGGCTGATCGGCTTCGTCGAAAGCAAGGCGGGGGTGCATGTGCAGCCGGGCGATGTGACGCTGGACAATTTCGACACCATCGACGCGATCCTGGCCTATGTCGACAGCCTTGGCTGACCCGGCCGCGACCCAGGGCGCGGCGCCGGACCGGCTGCTGGCCGAAGCCGCCGGGCGCTTCGGCACCCCGGCCTATGTCTATTCCACCGACCTGGTCGAGGCGCGGCTGGCGCATCTGCGCGCCCATCTGGGCCGCTGGTTCGCCATCAGCTTCGCGGTGAAAAGCAACCCCAACCCGGCGCTGCTGTCCTGGATGCGCGACCGGCTGGACCATCTCGACATTTCCTCGGGCGGCGAATTCGGGCTGGCCATGCAGGCCGGCTGGGAGGCCGGGCGCATCAGCTTCACCGGCCCCGCCAAGCAGGCGACCGAGCTGCGCCCCGCCATCGCGGGAGGCCTGGGCGAGCTGGTGCTGGAAAGCCTGCGCGAGGCCGAACTGGCCGACGCCATCGCCGGCGAACTGGGCCTGGTGCAGCCGGTCCTGGTGCGCATCGCGCCGGCGCGGGTGCCCAAGGGTTTCGGCGACCAGATGGCCGGACGCCCCAGCCCGTTCGGCGTCGATGTCGAGGATGCGGCCGAGATCCTGCCGCGCATCGCCGCCCTGCCCCATCTGCGCATCATCGGGCTGCACATCTATTCCGGCACGCAATGCCTGCGCCCCGAGGCGATCTGCGAGAACTGGCGGATCTTCATGCAGGTCTTCTCCGAGATCTGCGAGGCGCTGGCCCTTACCCCGCAGAAGCTGGTCTTCGGCGCGGGCCTCGGCATTCCCTACCATCCCGGCGACAGCGAACTGGACCTTGCCGCCATCGCCGCCGGGATCGGCCCGGAGCTCGACGCCTTCGCCGGACGCTTCCCCGCGACCCGGCTGGAGCTGGAGCTGGGCCGCTACCTGGTCGGGCCGGCGGGCTGGTTCGTGACCCGCGTCGTCTCGGTCAAACAATCGCGCGGCACACGCATCGCGATCTGCGACGGCGGGCTGAACGCGAACCTGGCGGCCTCGGGCAATTTCGGCATGGTGCTGCGGCGCAATTACGTCCTGCACCGGGTCGGCGGCGATGAGGACGGCGCCCGGCCCGAGCAAAAGCAGGACATCTCCGGCCCGCTCTGCACCTCGATCGACAAGCTCGGCGGCGGCGTCGCCCTGCCCCGGCTGGAGGTGGGCGACCTGCTCGCCATTCATGCCTGCGGCGCCTATGGCCCAACGGCAAGCCCGATCCATTTCATCAGCCATCCCGTTCCCCGGGAATTGCTGGCGACCGGCGGGCAGCTCCGGGACGTGTCGCGGCTGGGGAAAGACTAACCCCCGGCCGCGCCGCCCGCCGCGGGCCGGAAGGCCGGACCGGCGGGCGATAAAATATTGCTGATCCGCGGCTTTCTCGTCGATTTTCTCGATTGGCTCGGTTGTGTTTTCCGCCCCGCGACGGCTATGATCGCGCAAGCCCCCGAACCGCAGAAGGACGCCGATGGTCGAACAGAACCTGTTGCTCTTGCTTGTTCTGACGCCATTCGTGTCGGCCGCGCTGGCGGCCACGCTTCCGATCGGGGCGCGCAACGCCGAAGCCTGGCTCGCCGGGCTGACCATGATCGTGGCGCTGGCCATCCTGATCGTGCTCTACCCGGCGGTGACGGACAATCAAAGCATCACCGGCACCTTCCACTGGATCAGTTCCATCGGCCTGGACCTGACCTTCCGCATCGACGGGTTTTCCTGGCTGTTCATGGTGCTGGTGGTGGGGATCGGCTTCCTGGTCATCCTCTATGCGCGCTATTACATGGCGCCCGACGACCCGGTGCCGCGGCTCTATTCCTGCCTGCTGGCCTTTTCCGGGGCCATGTCGGGGCTGCTGCTTTCGGGCAACATCATCATGCTGGTGGTGTTCTGGGAGCTGACCAGCCTGATCTCGTTCCTGCTGATCGGCTACTGGTTCCACCGGCAGGACGCGCGCGACGGGGCGCGGATGTCGCTGATCGTCACCGCCTCGGGCGGGCTGGGGCTGATGGTGGCGATGATCCTGATCGGACAGATCGTCGGCAGCTACGATCTCGACGCGGTGCTGAAGGCCGGGCCGCAGATCACCGGGCACCGGCTCTATCCGGTGATCCTGCTGCTGTTCCTGTTCGGGGCCTTCACCAAATCGGCGCAGTTCCCGTTCCATTTCTGGCTGCCCAATGCGATGGCGGCGCCGACGCCGGTCTCGTCCTACCTGCATTCGGCGACCATGGTGAAGGCCGGGGTCTTCGTGCTGCTGCGTTTCCATCCGGCGCTGGGCGGCACCGAGGCCTGGTTCCAGCTGGTGACCGGGATCGGCCTGACGACGCTGCTGCTGGGTGCGGTGGTGGCGCTGTTCCGCCACGATCTCAAGGGGCTGCTGGCCTATTCCACCATCAGCCATCTGGGGCTGATCACCGCGCTGGCCGGGATCGGCACCCCCTTCGCGCTGATCGCGGCCGTGTTCCATATCGTGAACCACGCGGTCTTCAAGGCATCGCTGTTCATGGCGGCCGGCATCATCGACCACGAGACCGGCACCCGCGACATGCGCCGGTTGTCCGGGCTGGCGCGCGCCATGCCGGTCACCGCGGCGCTGGCGATCATCGCCTCGGGCGCCATGGCCGGGGTGCCGCTGCTCAACGGTTTCCTGTCCAAGGAAATGTTCTTCGAGGCCACCTATCTGTGGAACAACGGCAGCCCACTGGACAATCTGGCGCCCTATGTCGCGGTGCTGGCCGGGGCATTCAGCGCCGCCTATTCGCTGCGCTTCATCGTCACGGTGTTCTTCGGCCCGCCGGCGACCGATCTGCCGCAGCAGCCGCACGAGCCGCCGTTGCTGATGCGCCTGCCGGTGGCGGTGCTGGTGGCGATCTGCCTGGGCATCGGCATGTTCCCGCAGCAGGTCCTGACCCCCTGGCTGCAAACCGCCAGCCAGGCCGTGGTCGGGCCCGGGCTGCCGGAATTCAGCCTGAAGGTCTGGCATGGCGTGACCCCGGCCCTGATCATGAGCCTGATCGCCATGACCTTGGGCACGCTGATCTATCTGCTGCCGCGCCGGCTGATCGATTCGGGCGAGGACGGCACGCGGCTGATGCGCCGGCTGGATTTCGGCCGTGGGTTCGACTGGCTGTTGCAGCTGCTCTCGATCCGCCTGCCGCGCCTGGCGCTGCGGGTGCTGTCGGCGAACGGGCTGCAGGCGCAGCTGCGCGCCATCGTGCTGCTGGGCCTGGCCGGGGCCTGGTTCGCGCTCGGCACGCTGGACTGGGTGGTGCCGATGCCCTCGGTCAGCTCGCGCGAGCTGGTCTTTGCCCTGCTGTGGCTGGTCGGCGGCACCTGCGCGCTTGGCGCCGCCTGGCAGGCGAAATACCACCGGTTCGCCGCACTGGTGCTGATGGGCGGTGCCGGGCTGGTGACCTGCGCCACCTTCGTCTGGCTCTCGGCCCCCGACCTGGCCGTGACCCAGCTGCTGGTCGAGATCGCGACCACCGCGCTTTTGCTGCTCGGCCTGCGCTGGCTGCCCAAGCGCAGCGCAGAGATCGCCGGCGACAACAACTTCGCCGCCCATTCGCGCCGCTTCCGCGACCTGCTGATCGCGCTGGCCTGCGGCAGCGGCATGACGGCGCTGGCGCTGGCGGTGCTGCTGACCCCGCCCGGCGCCTCGGTCGGCGACTGGTTCCTGCGCAACGCCTATGTCGAGGGCGGCGGCACCAATGTCGTCAACGTCATCCTGGTCGATTTCCGCGCCTTCGACACCTTCGGCGAGATCACGGTGCTGGCCGTGGTCGGGCTGACCGTCTATGCCCTGCTGCGCCGTTTCCGCCCGGCGCCGGAAAGCGTCGAGCGGCCGCGCCCGCAGCTCGATGCCGAGGAACAGGCGCTGGAAGCCTATCTCTTCGTGCCGGCGGTGCTGATGCAATGGATGTTCGCGCCGATCATCGCGCTTTCGGCCTATCTGTTCTTCCGCGGCCATGACCTGCCGGGCGGCGGCTTCGCGGCCGGGGTGACGCTGGCCATCGGCCTGCTGCTGCAATATGTCGCCGCGAATGTGCGCTGGGTCGAGGCGCGGCTGACCGTGCTGCCGGTGCGCTGGATGGCCTCGGGCCTGACCATCGCCGCGTCGGTGGGGGCCGGGGCCTGGATCTTCGGCTATCCGTTCCTCAGCGCCCATGCGCAGTACCTGGACATTCCGGTGATCGGCAAGGTGCCGTTCTCGACCGCGATGCTGTTCGATTTCGGGGTGTTCTCGCTGGTGCTGGGCGCCATCGTGCTGATGCTGATCGCCATCGCCCACCAGTCGCTGCGCGTCGCCCCGCGGCCGCGCCCCGCCGACGACACCGAGGAGGTCCGCTGATGGAACTGATCCTGGCCCTGGCCATCGGCGTGCTCTGCGGCTCGGGCGTCTGGCTGATCCTGCGGCCGCGCTCTTACCAGGTCATCGTCGGGCTGTGTCTGCTGGCCTATGGCGTGAACCTGTTCATCTTCGCCATGGGCCGGCTTTACATCGGCGCGGCGCCGATCATGCCCAAGGGCGGCTTCGTCGATCCCACCGCCTATGCCGATCCGCTGCCGCAATCGCTGGTGCTGACCGCCATCGTCATCAGCTTCGCCACCACGGCGCTGTTTCTTGTCGTCATGATCGCCGCGCGCGGCGTGGCCGGCACCGACCATGTCGATGGAAGGGAGCGCAAGCCATGATGAACGAAGGCATCGCCCCCAACCACCTGATGATCGCACCGATCCTGGTGCCGCTGGTCGCCGGCGCGATCATGCTGTTCTACAACGACCGCAACCGGCAGACCAAGCTGGTCATGGGGCTGGTGGCGGTCGGGCTGACCTTCCTGGCTTCGGTCGAGCTGATGGCCGGGGTGAAATCCGCGGGCGAGCAGGCCGGCACCGTGGTCGGCCTTTACCGGCTGGGGGACTGGCCAGTGCCGATCGGCATCGTGCTGGTGCTGGACCGGCTTTCGGCGATGATGGTGATGCTGACCGCATTGCTGGCGGCGCCGTCGCTGATCTATGCGGCGGCGGGCTGGCACGGCAAGGGCCAGCATTACCACAGCATGTTCCAGTTCCTGCTGGCCGGGGTGAACGGCGCCTTCCTGACCGGCGACCTGTTCAACCTTTTCGTGTTCTTCGAGGTGATGCTCGCGGCCTCCTACGGGCTGATGCTGCACGGCTCGGGCCCCGAGCGGATCAAGGCCGGGCTGCATTACATCGCGGTGAACCTGGCCGCCTCGCTGTTCTTCCTGATCGGGGTGGCGCTGGTCTATGGTACCACCGGCACGCTGAACATGGCCGATATCGGCCGGGCGCTCCACTGGCTCGACGATGCCGAGCGGATGCTGTTCCACGCCGCCGCAGCCTTCCTGGGGCTGGCCTTCCTGATCAAGGCCGCGGCCTGGCCGCTGTGTTTCTGGTTGCCGCCGACCTATGGCGCCGCCTCGCCGCCGGCCGCGGCCATCATGGCGATCATGACCAAGGTCGGCATCTATGTCATCCTGCGGCTGTCGCTTCTGGTGCTGGGGCCGGATGCCGGTCCCTCGGCCGGGTTCGGCGCGCCGGCGCTGATGATCGGCGGCGTGCTGACCATGGGCTTCGGCATGATCGGCATCCTGGGCACGCCGGAACTGACGCGCAAGGGCGGCTATCTGGCGATCATCTCCTCGGGCACGGTGCTGGCGGCGGTCGGCTTTGCCCAGGCGGGCGGCGGGCCGGGAATGCTGGGGGGGGCGCTTTACTACATGATCGGCTCGACCGCCGCCATCTCGGCCTTCTTCCTGATCGCCGAGCCGGTCAGCCGCGGAGACGGCGGCAATGACGACGCCCCGGCCGAGGACGTCGCCGACCCGCTCAGCGAACGCTGGGCGCCGATGGGGCTCGACACGGTCGAGGACATGACCGCCCCGGCCAGCACCCGCACGGTCAGCTGGCTGACCATGGCGATGTGCTTTGCCCTGGTGGCGGCGATGATCGCCGGCCTGCCGCCGATGCCGGGCTTCATCGGCAAGTTTGCCATCCTGCAGGGCGCGGTGCAGGACAACCTGCACGCCTCGGGCGCGCTGCCGGTGATCCTGTGGATCTATGCGGCCATGCTGATCCTGTCGGGACTGGGCGCGCTGATCGCGCTGATGCGCTTCGGCATCCGCCGCTTCTGGGCCGAGGAAGGCCCGACCCCGCGCATCCTGGCGCTCGAGGTGATCCCGGTGGTGCTGCTGCTGGCGATGATCGCCCTGCAGACGGTGCGCGCCGATGTGCTGCTCAACTACACCCGCGCCACCGCCGTGGCGCTGCTGGAGCCGGGGATCTATCGCAACGCGGTGCTGGCCGGGGCGCAGGACGTGCGCGCCGCGCCGGCCCAGAACAGCGCCCCCGATCCGACCGCCGCCGACGATGCCGACCAGATCGAGGAGGGCGGGGAATGAGCCGCGCCATTCCGCATCCGGTCCTGTCGCTTGCACTGGTGCTGATGTGGCTGGTGCTGACCAGCTTTTCGCTGGGCAACCTGCTGCTTGGCACCTTCATCGCCCTGATCGCCGGCTGGTCGGTCGAACACCTGCATCCGGCCAAGCCCAAGTTCCGCCGCTGGCTGGCCATTCCGCAGCTGTTCTTCATCGTGGCGCTGGACATCCTGCGCTCGAACATCGCGGTGGCGCGGGTTCTGATCCTGGGGCCGACCCACCCCGCCTATCACTCGGGCTTCGTCGAGCTGACCCTGCAACTGCGCGAACCGAACGCCATCGCCGTGCTGGCGATCATCCTGACCGCGACCCCCGGCACCGCCTGGATCGAGTTCGAGCAGGAAAGCGGCCGGCTGCTGCTGCATGTGCTGGACCTGCGCAGCGAGGACGACTGGCAGGATCTGGTCCGCAACCGTTACGAGGCGCTGCTCATGGAGATTTTCGAATGACCGCCGAAATCCTCCGCTTCGCCCTGGGCTATGCCCAGATCGCCCTGATCCTGGCCTTGGCGCTGGCCTGCTGGCGGATGCTGCGCGGGCCGCGCGCCCAGGACCGGGTGCTGGCGCTGGACACCATGTACATGAACGCCATGCTGCTGTTTTTGGTGATCGGCATGGGAAACGGCAACGTCTTCTTCTTCGAGGGCGCGCTGGTCATCGCCGTCCTGGGCTTCGTCACCACGGTCTGCGCGGCCAAGTTCCTGATGCGCGGCGAGGTGATCGAATGAGGCATCTCGAGCTTCTGCCGCCCTGGGCCGCGCTGATCGTCGCGCTGTTCGTCGTCATCGGCGCCACGCTGACCGTGCTGGGCGGGCTGGGGCTGGTGCGGCTGAAAAGCTTCTATCAGCGGCTGCACGCGCCGACGCTGGGCTACAGCTACGGCACGCTGCTCATCATCCTGGCCTCGATGCTGATGTTCACGCTGCTGGAAGGGCGCCTCATCATGCACGAGCTGATGGTCGGCATCTTCATCATGGCGACCACGCCGATCACGCTGTTGATGCTGGGCCGGGCGGCGCTGCGGCGCGACCGCGACACCAAGCTGGGCCATGACGAGGCGGTGCCGCCGCGCCCCCAGACCCAGGAGGGCCATCCGGCGGCGCCGCGCGACGTGACCGGCTATGGCGAGGGCGTGGTGGACGAGGGCCTGCTGCCCCACGGCGACGGGGAACCGGAACGGCGGCGCGGCGACTAGCGCCGCGATTCCGCCAGCACCGCCCGCAGCGCCGCCGGATCGACCGCATCGGTGACGAAGGCCTGGCCGATGCCGCGCGCCAGGATGAAGCGCAGCCGGCCGTCCTGCACCTTCTTGTCCTGTGCCATCAGCGCGACCAAAGCCTCGTCGTCGGGCAGCCCGCCGGGAATGTCGGCGATGCGCGAGGGCAGGCCCATGGCGGCGAAATGCGCCGCGACACGCGATGGCGCCTCTTGGCTGCACAGGCCCATCCGCGCCGACAGTTCGAAGGCCAGGGTGCAGCCGATGGCCACCCCCTCGCCATGCAGCAGGCGGTCGGAATAGCCGGTGGCCGATTCCAGCGCATGGCCGAAGGTATGGCCCAGGTTCAAGAGCGCGCGCTCGCCCTGCTCGGTTTCGTCGCGCTGGACGATGCCGGCCTTCATCTCGACCGAATGGCGCACGGCGCGCTGGCGCAGCGCCGGGTCGGCGGCCAGGGCGGCGGCATTGGCCTCGAGCCATTCAAAGAAGGATTCGTCGCCCAGCAGGCCGTATTTCGCCACTTCGCCATAGCCGGCGCGGAAATCGCGCGGGCTCAGCGTGCCCAGCACGTCGATATCGGCCAGCACCAGCGTCGGCTGGTGGAAGGCGCCGATCAGGTTCTTGCCCTGCGGGCTGTTGATGCCGGTCTTGCCGCCGACGGAACTGTCCACCTGCGCCAGCAGCGTGGTCGGGATCTGCACGAAGCGCACGCCCCGGCGCAGGATCGCGGCAGCGAAACCGGCCAGATCGCCGATCACCCCGCCGCCCAGCGCGATGACCAGGTCCTTGCGCTCGACCTTCTGCGCCAGCAGCCATTCCACGGCGCGGCCGAGTTCCGCCCAGCATTTCGTCGCCTCGCCGGCTGGCAGCGCCAGCGCCGGGGCCGCGATGCCCGCGCCGGCCAGCGCCTGCTGCAGCGCCGGCAGGTGCAGCGTCGCGACCGTCTCGTCGGTCAGGATGGCGACCCGGCGCCGGCCGGCCAGCGCCACGATCTCCTCGCCGGCGCGGGCCAGCAGGCCCTGGCCGATGCGCACGTCATAGGAACGCAGGCCCAGATCCACGTGAACGGTTTCGGTGCTCATTTGCCCTCCAGGATCGCGGGATCATGCGCCCGGATGGCGTCGAGCACGCGATTCGCGGTTTCTTCGATGCTGTCGCCGCGCTGCGCCGGGACGCGGATATCGGCCAGCGCATAGACCGGGCTGCGTTCGGCCAGCAGCCGCTCCAGCGTGCCGCGCGGGTCGGCGGTCTGCAGCAGCGGCCGGGTCGGCCGGTGGCGGACCCGGTGCCAGAGCGTGTCCGCGTCGCAATCCAGCCAGACCGAGACCCCCTGCTCGCCGATGCGGCTGCGGTTCTCGGGCCGCAGCCAGGCGCCGCCGCCGGTCGAGACGATGCCGCGTCCCGCGGCCAGGACCCGGCCCAGCACCTCCGATTCGCGGGCGCGGAAGAATTCCTCGCCGTCGCGGGCAAAGATTTCGGGGATGGTCATGGCGGCGGCGCGCTCGATCTCGGCATCGGTATCCGAGAACGGCCGGCGCAGCCGGCGCGCAAGCTCGCCGCCAATCGCGGTCTTGCCCGCCCCCATCATCCCGATCAGCACGATATTTCGCCGCATCACCCCACCGGACCCGTCATTTGCAACGGCTGTGACTGATGGCGTGATCTTTCGGGAAATGCCATATATATTTCGCGCGAACCGGCATGAGACCGGCAATGGATTGAGGCGGAAAGGGTATTTCATGCGGCTTTTGAAAGTGGTGGCGGTTCTGGTCCTGCTGATTCTGGCGGGTCTGGCGGGCTATGCCTATTTCGGCGACATGAGTTCGGACCCGCGCGAGATGCGGATGCCGGTCGAGCTGGACCTGGGCGCCGAGACGCCCGTCCCGGCCGAACCCGCCGAGCCGGCCCCCGGCCCGGAACAGGACGCGGCGGCCCAATCCGCGCCGCAGGCGGCCGGCACCGATGCGGGACAAGATGACCTCGACTGAACGCCCCTTTCTTGGCCTTGCGCTTGCCCTGGCGGCAGGCCTGGCTTCCGCACAGCCGGTTACGGCCAAGCCGCCGCTTTCGGCCAGCGACTGGCTGTCGGGCAGCGTGCAGCAGCCGGACAATATCTCATCCTGGCGGCCCGGCGACCCGCGCCCGCCCGAGCTGAAGCGGCAGAGCCGGCGCGACATCGCCCCCACCGGCGCGGTCGAGCCGGTCGGCGTGACCCGGCTGGGCGAGGGCAATCCGGACGGCAAGGGCACCGTCTCGCCCCGCGCCGCCGGCCTGCCGGGCGATCTGTGGGGCGACAGCGATTCGGCGGTGCTGGTGCAGTTGATCGGCCGCTCGGACCCGCGCCTGCCGGCGCTGCGGCGGCTGGAACGCCGCCTGCTGGCCGCGCAGCTGCGCCCACCCCGCGCCGAACCGGGGCAGGAAGGCGCGCTGTTCCTGGCCCGGGTGGACAAGCTGCTGGACATGGGTGCGACCGGCGCGGCCAAGGAATTGCTCAAGGCCGCCGGCCCGGGCGATCCCGAGCGGTTCCGCCGCCTGTTCGACATCGCCCTGCTTTCCGGCGACGAGGCGCAGGGCTGCGGCATCATGGACCGCACCCCGGGCGTCGCGCCCAGCTTCCCGGCCCGGATCTATTGCCTGGCGCTTGGCGGCGACTGGACCGCGGCGGCGCTGGTGTTCCATGGCGCCGAAACCATGGGCCAGATCGACCCGCCGATGGCGGCGCTGCTGGCGCATTATCTCGACGACGGCTATTCCGACGCCGCCGAGGAGCTGGTGCCGCCGCCGGTGGTCACGCCGCTGGAGCTGCGCCTGCACGAGGCGATCGGCCAGCCCCTGGCCTCGACCAGCCTGCCCCTGGCCTTCGCGCTGGCCGACCTGGACCAGAACGGCGGCTGGAAGGCGCGGCTGGATGCGGCAGAACGACTGGCCCGCGCCGGCGCCATCCCGGCCTCGCAGCTGCGGATGATCTATCTGGAACAGAAACCCGCCGCCTCGGGCGGGGTCTGGGACCGCGCCGAGGCCATGCAGGCGCTGAACGACGCGCTGACGCTGCGCGACAATGCCGCCGTCGCCAGGGCGCTGCCGCCGGCTTTCGAGGCCATGGTCGCGGCCGGGCTGGGCCCGGCGCTGGCCGAGATGGCGGGGGCCGAACTGGGCGCCCTGGGGCTGGACGGGCGCCCGGGCCGGATCGCGCTGTGGCTGGCATTGCAGGCGGCGCAGCCGCAGGTGGTGCCGGACCCGCCCGCCGACGACGCCCCGGCCTTCGATCTCTGGCTGCTGCGCTTTGCCGGCGGCGAGCCGGAAGCCGCCCCGCCCGAGGGCGAGGCGAGCGAGCGCGCGGCGCTGCTGTTCCCGGCCTTCCTGGGCCCTTCGGAACGGAACGTGCCGCAAGGCGCGGCGCAGCTCATCCTTGCCAACAAGCGCGGCGAGGCGCTGCTGGGCGCCATGGCCGATGTCGATGCCGGGCTGGACGGCGACCTGCCCCGCGCGGCGCAGGGATTGCGGGTGCTGCGCGTCCTGGGCCAGCAAGAGATCGCCCGGCAGGCCATGGTCGATCTGGTCCTGGCCCCGGTGTTGCTGCCCGAGCCGGGCAGCGGCGGCAGCACACCGTGAGCCGGCGATGACCGGCAACGGCGACGGGCGGGGCGATCAGGGCCGCATATCGGCCTTTCTGGACGCGCAGGCGGCCGAGGCCGGTGCCGCCCGCAACACCCTGTTGGCCTATGGCCGCGACCTGAAGGATTTCGCCGGCTGGCTGGATCGCCGCGGTCAGACCCTGCTTTCGGTCCCGCGCGAGGGGATCGAGGACTACCTGTCCTTTTGCGACGCGCAGGGCCTGTCGCGCGCGACGCGGGCGCGGCGGCTGGCCTCGATCCGGCAGATCATGCGCTTCGCGCTGGAAGAAGGTTGGCGCGAGGACGATCCCGCCGGCCGCATCAGCGGTCCGGGCCGCCAGCAGCGCCTGCCCAAGACGCTGGACCGGGCCGAGGTGCAGGCCATGTTCGACGCCCTGCCCCGGCTGGGCCGCAACGAGACCGAGCGTGCCCGCAACATGGTGCTGCTGGAACTGCTTTATGCCACCGGGATGCGGGTCAGCGAACTGGTGGCGCTGCCGGTCGGCGCCTGCCGCGGCGACCCGGCGCTGCTGCTGATCCGCGGCAAGGGCGGCAAGGAGCGCATGGTGCCGCTGAGCGACCCGGCCCGGCGCGCGCTGGCCGTTTGGCTGGCGCTGCGCGACCACGCACCCGAGGACAGCCCGCTGGGCCGGCTGGTCGCCGGCAAGGGCGCGCGCTGGCTGTTCCCCGCCCCCTCTCGCGAAGGCCACATGTCCCGGCAGGCAATGAACGGCCTGCTGGGCCAGCTTGCCAGCGCCGCCGGGATCGCCCCCTCCCGCGTCTCGCCGCATGTGCTGCGCCACGCCTTCGCCACGCATCTGCTGGAAGGCGGGGCCGACCTGCGCGCCATCCAGACGCTGCTGGGCCATGCCGACCTGGGCACGACCGAGATCTATACGCATGTGCTGGACGCAAGGATGCGCGACCTGGTGCTGAACCATCACCCGCTGGCCAAACGGCGCCGGAGCGACACGCCATGACCACCCTGATGACCGCGGCCGCCGCTGCCCCGGCCCCCGACCCCGCCGCTGCTGTCGGCCTGGCCGGCTATGACATGGCCTTCTGGCTGACCGGCGCCGCCATCCTGGTGTTGCTGGGGCTTTCCGCCTTCTTCTCTGGTTCCGAGACCGCGTTGACCGCCTCGAGCCGCAGCAAGCTGCGGGCACGGGCCGACAAGGGCGACGAGGGCGCGCAAAGGGCGCTGGCGGTGACCGAGGACAGCGAAAGCCTGATCGGCTCGATCCTGCTGGGCAACAATGTGGTCAACATCCTGGCCGCCAGCCTGGCCACCGCGCTGTTCACCCGGTTGCTGGGCTCCAGCGGCGTGGCGGCGGCCACGCTGGTGATGACGGCGCTGGTGCTGATCTTCTCCGAGGTGCTGCCCAAGACCTATGCCATCCTTGCGCCCGAGGATCTGGCCAGTCGCGTCGCCCGCCCGATCGGCGTCAGCACCCGCATCCTGGCCCCGGTGGTGACGGTGGTGCGGTTGGTGGTGCGCGGCATCCTGGCGCTGTTCGGGGTGCGCGCCGACCAATCCGGCCATGTCTTCTCGGTGCAGGAGGAGATCGCCGGCGCCCTGGCCATCGCCCAGTCCAGCGGCACCGTGCAGAAGGAGGAGCGCGACCGGCTGATGGGCGCGCTGGACCTGGGCGACCGCTCGGTCGAGGAGATCATGCTGCACCGCTCGCGGATCGAGATGATCGACGCCGACCTTGCCACCGAGGAGGTGCTGGACCGGGTGCTGAAAAGCCCGCACACCCGCCTGCCGGTCTATCGCGGCGAGCGCGAGAACGTCATCGGAGTGATCCACGCCAAGGATCTGCTGCGCGGGGTGCGCAAGGCGCTGCAGGAAACCGACCCCGAGGCGCTGCGCAATTTCGACGTGCTCAGCACTGCCATGCCGCCCTATTTCGTGCCCGACACCACGTCCCTGGACGAGCAGATGCGCGAATTCCTGAAACGGCACACGCATTTCGCGCTGGTGGTGGACGAATACGGCAGCCTGCGCGGGCTGATCACGCTCGAGGACATCCTGGAGGAGATCGTCGGCGAGATCACCGACGAACACGACACGGACGCCGCGCAATCGCTGGTGCCCAACCCGCAGGGCGATTACCTGGTCGACGGCGCCATGACCATCCGCGACCTGAACCGGGCGCTGGACTGGTCGCTGCCGGACGACGAGGCCAATACCGTCGCCGGGCTGGTGATCCACATGGCCCAGTCGATCCCCGCGCCGGGCCAGGTGTTCTCGTTCCAAGGCTATCGTTTCGAGGTGGTGGCGCGGCGCGAGAACCGCGTCACCCGCCTGCGCATCCGCCCCCTGGCCGAGGCGCCGTCAACCGGCGAGTCCGCCGCCGATCAATGATCGGCCATGCTGGCGGCGCGCTTGGCGTCGTCGGCGCTGCCGCCGGTGCCGTTGAAGAAAGCATTCAGCGCCACCGCCGCGATGGTGGCCAGCAGGATGCCCGATTCGATCAGCGGGTGGATGGCATGCGGCAGCCATTGCTTGAAGTCGGGCGCGATCAGCGGGATCATCCCGAAGCCAAGCGCCACCGCCACCACGAACAGGTTGTTGCGGTTGCCGGCGAAATCCACCGTCGAGAGGATGCGGATGCCGGTCGCGGCGACCATGCCGAACATCACCAGGCCGGCGCCGCCCAGCACCGGGGTCGGCAGCGATTCCACCGCCGCGCCCATTTTGGGCACCAGCCCGAACAGGATCAGGATCAGCCCGCCGGCGACGCAGATGAACCGGCTCTTGATGCCGGTGACGCCGACCAGGCCGACATTCTGGCTGAACGAGGTATAGGGGAAGGTGTTGAAGATGCCGCCGATCAGCGTGCCGAGGCCGTCGGTGCGCAGCCCGGCGCTGAGCCGCCGGGGCGTGATCTCGCGCCCCGTCATCTCGCCGAGCGCCAGGAACATGCCGGTCGATTCGATCATCACCACGATCATCACCAGCACCATGGTCACGATCAGCACCGGGTCAAAGATCGGCATGCCGAAATGGAAGGGCGCGACGATGCCGAACCAATGCGCCTCGGCCACCTTGTCGAAGGTCATCTGGCCCAGCACGATGGTCAGCGCCGCGCCGATCAGCATCCCCAGCAGCACGGCAATATTGGCGACGAAGCCGCGGCCAAGCCGCGCGATCAGCAGGATCGCCACCAGAACCACGCCCGAGATGGCGATGTTGATGGGCTGGGCGTAAAGCGGGTTCTGCACGCTGGGCGCCGGGGCGAAGCCCTCGGGCAGCGCCGGCACGGCGCCGGTTCCGGCCAGCTCCTTCAACTGGTTCAGCCAGCCCGCCGCCACCGGGTCCACCAGCTTGGGCGCGGTCGGCCCGACCGGGTTGCCGAAGATCCAGTTGATCCCCACCCGCATCAGCGTGACGCCGATCACCAGGATGATGGTGCCGGTCACCAGCGGCGGGAAGAATTTCAGCATCCGGCCGACGAAGGGCGCGATCAGCATGGCGACGATGCCGGCGCCGATGATGGCGCCGAAGATCATCCGCGCGCCGTCCGGCCCCGGATAGGCATTGGCCATCGCCACCATCGGCCCGACCGAGGCGAAGGTCACCCCCATCATCACCGGCAGCTGGATGCCGAACCAGCGCGTCACCCCCAGCGACTGGATGATGGTCGCGATGCCGCAGCAGAACAGATCGGCCGAAATCAGGAATGCCACATCCTCGGGCGACAGCTTCAGCGCCCGGCCGACGATCAGCGGCACCGCCACGGCGCCGGCATACATGACCAGCACATGCTGCAGGCCCAGCGTCGCCATGCGCAGCGGCGGCAGGATCTCGTCGACCGGCTCCACCGCGGATGTTGCAGACCTTGCCATCGGGGCCTCCCTGTCCAGATTGCTGGTTTTATTGACAGATTGCGGGCTCTCCAGTGCTTTGGCAATTCCTTTCTGACGATGTCGTGAGCAGACCCGCCGAGCAGCGCCCGCCGGACAACCCCGCCCGCCGCGCCTGCCGCAGCACCTTGTCCAGCCGCAGATCCGGCCAGGGCTCGGCTTGCGCCGCAAGTCGCCCTGCCACAGACGCGACGGCGGCCGGCGTGTCGGAGAAAGCGATGACCGGGCCCTTGCTTGCCAAAACGCAGGCACGGGAGAATTCGTCCGGCACGTATTTGGACGGCCGCGAGCAAGAGGACCAGGGATCGCCGTCCAGGATGCCGCCGCGCCGGACATGGATGGCAAACGGCTTGCCGCCGCCGGCGCCCCGGCGACGATGCGCAGACAGATCGGCCGGGCGCCGACCGATCCTGGCGAAAGCCGATGATGGAGACATCTCCAGCCATGCCAAACCGCCCGGTCCGAACCCATCGCGGCTTGCAACCGCGCGCCTGCCTGCCTATCAGGACGTGCCGCCATCCAACAGCACGGAAGCCCGATATGGACATCGCCGCCCGCCGCAAGGCCGATCCCGCCCACTGGCGCCTCGCCACCGCCATCCGCGCCCTTTCCATGGACGCCGTCGAGGCGGCGCAGTCCGGCCATCCCGGCATGCCGATGGGCATGGCCGACGTCGCCACGGTCCTGTTCCGCAACCACCTGAAATTCGACGCCGCCGCGCCGAACTGGTTCGACCGCGACCGCTTCGTGCTGTCCGCCGGTCACGGCTCGATGCTGATCTATTCGCTGCTCTACCTGACCGGCTACGAACAGATGTCGCTCGATCAGATCCGCAACTTCCGGCAATGGGGCGCCATCACCGCCGGCCATCCCGAATACGGCCATGCCGAGGGGGTCGAGACCACCACCGGCCCGCTGGGCCAGGGCATCGCCACCGCCGTCGGCTTCGCCATCGCCGAGGAGGCGATGCGCGCCCAGTTCGGCGCCGACCTGTGCAGCCACAAGACCTGGGTCATCGCCGGCGACGGTTGCCTGATGGAGGGCATCAGCCAGGAGGCGATCGGCCTGGCCGGCCACCAGAAGCTGAAGAACCTGATCGTCCTTTGGGACAACAACGACATCACCATCGACGGCCGGGTGTCGCTGTCGGATTCGACCGACCAGCTGAAACGCTTCGAGGCCTCGGGCTGGCGCACGCTGTCCTGCGACGGCCACGACCCGGCCGATATCGAGCGCGCGCTTTCCGACGCCGCCAGCGCCCAGGACGACCGCCCGGTGCTGGTCGCCTGCAAGACCATCATCGGCTACGGCGCGCCGAAGAAGCAGGACAGTTCCGGCGCCCATGGCTCGCCGCTGGGGGCCGAGGAGATCGCCGCCGCCCGCGCCGCCTTCGGCTGGGAACACGGACCCTTCGTGATCCCCGAGGACATCCTGGCCGACTGGCGCGCCATCGGCGCCCGCGGCCGCGAGGCGCGCGAAGCCTGGGCCACCCGCGTCGATGCGGCCCAGAACCGCGACGAATTCGCCCGCCGCATTTCGGGCGGCGTCAGCGACCGGCTGGCGCCCACCATCGCCGCGCTCAAGGAACAAGCGCTGGCCGCCAAGCCCAAACTCGCGACCCGCAAGGCCAGCGAAATGGTGCTGGAGGTCATCAACCCCGAACTGCCCGAAACCCTCGGCGGCTCGGCCGACCTGACCGGCTCGAACAACACTAAGACCAAGGATCTGGGCGCCTTCACGCCGGAGAACCGCACCGGCCGCTATGTCTATTACGGCATCCGCGAACATGGCATGGCGGCGGCGATGAACGGCATCTGGCTGCATGGCGGCCTGCGCCCCTATGGCGGCACCTTCATGTGCTTCACCGATTATGCCCGCGGCGCCATGCGGCTTTCGGCGCTGATGGGCCTGCCGGTGACCTATGTCATGACCCATGACAGCATCGGCCTGGGCGAGGACGGCCCGACCCACCAGCCGGTCGAACACCTGGCGATCTGCCGCGCCACGCCCAACACCCTGACCCTGCGCCCCTGCGACCTGGTCGAGACCGCCGAGGCCTGGGAAATCGCGTTGTCGAGCGAATCCACCCCGATGGTCATGGCCCTGTCGCGCCAGAACCTGCCGACGCTGCGCGAAACCGCGGGCGAGAACCTGACCGCCCGCGGTGCCTATGTGCTGCGCGAAGCCAGCGCCACGCCCCGGGTGATCCTGATGGCCTCGGGCTCCGAGGTCGAGATCGCCGTCGCCGCGCGCGAGACGCTCGAGGCCGAGGGCGTGCCGACCCGCGTGGTCTCGGTGCCGTCGATGGAGCTTTTCCGTGACCAGGACGCGGAATACCGCCGGCAGGTCCTGCCCGCCGGCACGGTGCGCGTCGCCATCGAGGCGGCGGTGCGCCAGCCCTGGGACTGGCTGCTGCTGGGCGAACGCGGCCGCGAGGAAGCCTCCGGCTTCATCGGCATGACCGGCTTCGGCGCCTCGGCCCCGGCCCCGACGCTTTACAAGGAATTCGGCATCACCGCCGAGGCGGCCGCCGCCGAGGCCCGCCGCCTGCTCGGCTAAACCCCTGGGGCCGCGCCCGCACGACGCGCGGCCCTTTTTCATCCGGCCGGCGGCTTCTTCGTGTCCCAGGCACGCATGCCGGGCGCCCCGGAAAGCCACCCCGCCCGGCTTTCACCGTTTTCCAAATACCCCTGCCCCCGCGCGGCCGGGGCACTCGCGCTGCCCCCATGGACCCCGCCGCCGCCCGAAGGCATAACGGCGGCACGAGGGACCTGCCATGACACCGCCCGAACCCAGCCCCGGCGCCTTGCCGCAGATCCTCGCCCCCGCGGGCGATCCGGGCCGCACCACGCAACTGCGCGGCATCCTGCTGCTGCTCTTGGCGATCTTCCTGTTCACGCTGATGGACGCGACCGGCAAGCATCTCTCGACGCTCTACCACCCGGTGCAGGTGGTCTGGGCCCGCTTCGTCACCAATCTGGCCATCGTCGCGGTCATTCTCGCGCCGCGGCTGCGCAGCGCGCTCGCCACCCGGCGGCCGGGGGTGCAGTTCTTCCGCGGCGTCACGCAGCTCGGCTCGATCCTGCTGTTCTTCAGCGCGCTGCAATTCATCGGACTGGCCGAGGCCACCGCGATCATGGACATCAACCCGGTGCTGATCACGCTGGGCGCCGCGATCTTCCTGGGCGAATCCATCGGCATTCGCCGCATTCTCGGCATCCTCGCCGCGCTTTGCGGCGCGCTGATCATCATCCGCCCCGGCGCCGGCGTCTTCCATCCGGCGGCGCTGCTGGCGCTGGTCGCGGCCTTCACCTATGCCGCCGGCGCGATCCTGACCCGCATCGCCCGCAGCGATTCCACCGCCACCTCGGTGCTGTGGTCGGCGCTGGTCGGCTCGGTGCTGTCCTCGCTGGCGGTGCCGTTCTTCTGGCAGCCCGTCGCCGCCGGCGATCTCTGGGCCTTCCTGCTGCTTGGCAGCCTTGGCACGGTGGCGCAGGCGCTGCTGATCCGGGCCTTCGCCCTGGCCGAGGCCGCCGCCATCGCCCCCTTCGGCTATACCGGGCTGATCTGGGCCGGGATCTGGGGCTGGCTCATCTGGGGCACCCTGCCCGACCTCTGGACCTTTGTCGGCGCGTTGATCATCGTGGCGGCGGGACTATATGTCTGGATGCGCGAGGCCCGCGCGATGAACCGGGCCGCCTGAACAGGACCGCGATGAGCGAGACCGACACACCCGAGCCGGTGGCCCTGCGCGACCGCATCGCCAACGGCGCCTTCCTTGCCATCATGGGCCTGGCGCGGCTGCTGCCCTATCGGCGGCGCATCCCGGCGATGGGCTGGCTCTTTGCCCATGCGTTGGGACCGCTGGCCGGCTGGCGCAGCCGCATCCGCGTCAACCTGGCCAGGGCCCGGCCCGACCTGACAGAAGCTCAGGTGCGCTACCTGCTTCGCGCCGTGCCCGCCAATGCCGGCCGGTCGCTGGCCGAGATCTATTCCGGCACCGAGTTCACCGACCGCATCCACGCCTCGGACCCGCTGACCGGCCCCGGCCTGCCGGCGCTGGAACAGGCGGCGCAGGCCGGCCGCCCGGTGATCCTGGCGGTGGCGCATTTCGGCAATTACGACGCCATGCGCGCCGCGCTTTCGGGGCGCGGCTGGCCGGTCGGCGCGCTCTACCGGCCGATGAACAACGAAGCCTTCAACCGCCATTACATCCCCGCCATGCGCGCCATCGCCGAGCCGATGTTCCCGCGCGGCCGCGCCGGGCTGGCCGCCATGCTGCGCTTTCTGAAGGGCGGCGGCTGGATGGCGCTGGGCTTCGACCAGTTCGACGACCACGGCACCGAGCTGCGCTTTTTCGGCCTGCCGACCAAAACGGTGCTGACCCCGGCCGAGCTGGCGCTGCGCTATGACGCGCTGATCCTGCCCATCGCCGGGGTGCGCCAGCCCGACGGGCTGAGCTTTCGCGTCGAGGTCGGCGAGCCGGTCGCGCACAGCGATGCGGCGACCATGATGCAGGCGCTGAACGACGACCTGGAACGCCTGGTGCGCGCCCATATGGAGCAATGGTTCTGGGTCCACCGGCGCTGGAAACGCCGGCGCTAGACGGCAAATCCCTTTCCCTCGGCTTCCAGTCCGGTTTATAAGCCCCGCAAGCCGCCGCGCAGAGAACGCGGCCCCATGAACGACATCCAGAGGACGGCATGAGCGACGATTCCAAACAAGCTGGTCACGAAAAGCGTCATCACGAAGGCGACGTCGCCTTCATCCAGGCCCTTGCCGAGCTGCTCAACCGCAACGAACTGACCGAACTGACCGTCAAGCGCGAATATGACGAGAACGACCGCCTGACCGTCAGCCTGTCGAAACAGAACAAGCAGATCATCCAGACCGTGGCCGCCCCGGCCGCGCCGCAAGCCCCGGCGGCTACCGCCTCCGCCGCCCCGGCCGCCCCTGCCCCGTCCGCGGCCGGCAACGAGGATCCGGCCAGCCTGCCCGGCGTCGTGACCTCGCCCATGGTCGGCACCGCCTATCTGGCGCCCGAGCCCGGCGCGGCGGCCTTCGTCGCCGTCGGCCAGCAGGTCAAGGAAGGCGAGACGCTGATGATCGTCGAGGCGATGAAGACCATGAACCACATCCCCGCGCCGCGTTCCGGCACGGTCAAGCGCATCCTCGTCGACGACGGCAGCCCGGTCGAGTTCGGCGCCCCCCTGATGGTCGTCGAGTGAGGCCGGGATGTTCGACAAGATCCTGATCGCCAATCGCGGCGAGATCGCGCTGCGCGTCATCCGCGCCTGCCGCGAGATGGGCATCGCCTCGGTCGCGGTGCATTCCACCGCCGATGCCGATGCCATGCATGTGCGCATGGCCGACGAATCCGTCTGCATCGGCCCGCCGCCCTCGACCGACAGCTACCTGTCCATGCCCGCCATCATCTCGGCCTGCGAGATCACCGGCGCCCAAGCCATCCATCCCGGCTACGGCTTCCTGTCGGAAAACGCCGGCTTCGTGCAGATGGTCGAGGATCACGGCATCACCTTCATCGGCCCGTCGGCGGAACATATCCGCATCATGGGCGACAAGATCACCGCCAAGGAAACCGCGAAATCGCTGGGCATCCCGGTGGTGCCCGGCTCGGAGGGCGGGGTGCCGGACGTGGCGGCCGCCAAGCGCGTCGCGGCCGAGATCGGCTATCCGGTCATCATCAAGGCGACCGCCGGCGGCGGCGGGCGCGGCATGAAGGTGGCGCTGGACGAGGCGGCACTGGAAAACGCCTTCCGCACCGCCCGGGCCGAGTCGAAGGCCGCCTTCGGCAATGACGAGGTCTATATCGAGAAATATCTGCAGCGCCCGCGCCATATCGAGATCCAGGTCTTCGGCGACGGCCGCGGCAAGGCCGTGCACCTGGGCGAACGCGACTGCTCGCTGCAGCGCCGCCACCAGAAGGTGCTGGAGGAAGCCCCGGGTCCGGTCATCACGCCCGAGCAGCGCGCCCGCATCGGCGGCATCTGCGCCAATGCCATGGCGAAGCTCGGCTATCGCGGCGCCGGCACCATCGAGTTCCTGTTCGAGGACGGCGAGTTCTACTTCATCGAAATGAACACCCGCCTGCAGGTCGAACATCCGGTGACCGAGGCGATCTTCGGCGTCGACCTGGTCCGCCAGCAGATCCTGGTCGCCTCGGGCGAGGACATGGAGTTCCGTCAGGAGGATCTCGAGATCCGCGGCCATGCCATCGAGGTGCGGATCAATGCCGAGCGGCTGCCGAACTTCATTCCCTCGCCCGGCACCATCTCGCAATATCACGCGCCGGGCGGCCTGGGCGTGCGGATGGACAGCGCCATCTATGACGGCTATCGTATCCCGCCCTATTACGACAGCCTGATCGGCAAGCTGATCGTGCATGGCCGCGACCGGCCCGAGGCGCTGGCCCGGCTGAACCGTGCGCTTGGCGAGCTGATCGTGGACGGGGTGGACACCACCGTGCCGCTGTTCCGCGCCCTGATCGAGAATCCCGACATCCAGAGCGGCGACTATTCGATCCACTGGCTGGAGCGCTGGCTGGCCGAGATGGCCGCCGCCTGAGCCATGCTGGTGCGGCCGGCACGATCCGGAGGCCGCGCATGAGCAGCGGCTTGACGGCCGAACGGATGCTGGCCGCCTATGCGCAGGGCGTGTTTCCGATGGCGCAATCCGCCACCGATCCGCAGCTCTACTGGTTCGACCCGGCGCTGCGCGGCATCCTGCCGGTGGGCGGGGTGCATATCTCGCGCTCGATGCGGCGCTTCCTGCGGCATTGCGACTGGCGGGCCAGCATCGACCGCGATTTCACCGGCACCGTACTGGGCTGCGCCGACCGCGAGGAGACCTGGATCAACAAGCCGCTTTTCGCGCTTTACCGCGAGCTGCACCGCCTGGACCATGCCCATTCGCTCGAGGTCTATGCCGGCGATGAACTGATCGGCGGCATGTTCGGCCTGACCCTGGGCGGGGCTTTCTTCGCCGAAAGCATGTTCTCGCGGCGCAGCAATGCCTCGAAGGCGGCGATGATCTGGATGTCGGCGCATCTGGCGCGCTGCGGTTTCACGCTGTGGGACACGCAATATCCCAACCCGCACCTGGCCTCGATGGGCGGGCTGACCATTCCCAAGGTGGAATACCGCCACCGGCTTGCCGCGGCGCTGCGGGTCCGGGCCGATATCCGGGCGCATCGCCTGCCCAGCCCTCAGGCGCTGCTGCAGGACAGAACCCAGACGTCATAGCGGGAATCATCCAGCGCCGAAAGCGCCGGGGACGAGGCGATCATCCAGCCGGAAAACAGCCGCGCATTGGCGCGCCGGTCGATGATCGTCAGCTCGGCATAGGCGTCCGAACTGGGATCGGCGGCCGGATAGCGGCATTCGGCCAGGCTGACCTCGAGCCGGCCGAACTCGGCTGTCTGGCCGATCGCCAGGTTGAAATCCTCGGTGCGGCCGGTGATCTTGTCGAGCCCGCGCAGCTGCGCGCCATTGCCGCGCGCGGTTTCCGGGCCACGGGCGGCCTCGGCGGCGCGCTGGCGCTCGGCGGCCGAGGGCTCGGCCGGGACCACCGCGTCGGGATCGTCGCTGAAGGCCGGGTCGACCATCAGATGCTGGTCCTCGGCCGGCGGTTCCTCCTCCTGCGCGCGTACGGGAGTGGCGAAGGCGGTGGCGGCCAGCAGCAGGCACAGGCAGGTCCGGGCCAGAAGATCGGTCATGTTCCATCCTCCGAGCTTTGCGAATCCACGAATTTCATCATCAGCGAGATCAGGCTGACGGCGCCCTGCACGTCCTCGATCTCGTCGCCGGGCTGCAGGTCGTCGGGCGCGCCGCCGGGCTGCAGCTCGATATAGGCGCCGCCCAGCAGCCCGTCCGACTGGATCAGCGCGGCGCTGTCGCTGGGCAGGCGGATTTCGGGCGGCAGCCGCAGCCGGGCCTCGGCGTAATAGGTCTGCGGGTTCAGCTCGACCGCCGCGACGCGGCCGACGCGCACGCCCGCGACCCTGACCTCGGTGCCGACCTCGATGCCGTCGACATTCGGAAAGGCCGCCCGCAACTCATAGCCGCCGCCCAGCCGGGCGGTCAGCGGGCTGCCGGAGGTGGACCAGGCCAGAAAGCCGGCAGCGACGGCCAGAACGGCCGCGCCAACCCAAAGCTCGGCCCGTTCCGCGGCGCTGTTCATGCGCTTACTCGGGCTGCCAGGCGTCGTAATCGCGCCGCTCGACCGGCTCGGCACGATAGAGCGAACCGGCCGGGTGATAGGCGGCGGCGGTGCCGGTCAGGTTCGGCTCATGCGGCTTTTCCCAGGATTTGCGGGCCAGCGGTTCGCGGGTCGGCGGCTCCTTGTAGGTGTGGTGCAGCCAGCCATGCCATTCCGGCGAGACGCGGCTCGCCTCGGCCTCGCCATTGTAGATGACCCAGCGCCGCTTGCCGCCGCCCGACTGGTAATAGATGTTGCCCTGATCGTCCTCGCCGACCTTCTCGCCATAGAGCCTGGTCCAGACCTGGGTGTTCAGGGTCTGGCTGTTCCACCAGGTCAGGATGCGAAGCAGAAGCGACATGGGTCAGAACCTCTTCATACGGGTGTCGGCCGAGATATGGCGCAACTAGCGCCGAAGGTCCAGAGAAGCATGACGAAACCTTTCGCGAGCGCGGCACCGGGCCGCAGCTGGCGCTGGCCCGGCGCGGCCTGCCCGAGCCGGGGATCGCCGAGAAGGGGCGCTGACCGGTCGATGAGAGTTGCGTCGGGCAAAGGCCGCCGGAAAAGCGACGCCCAAAGCAGATACCAAAGGCCGCCAGACATGCGAAAGGGCCATCAAGCCGATGGCCCTTGCTGCCTTGCCCGTCCTGCGGCGCGCGTCCCGCGGCAGCGGCCCGGCGCAGCCCGCGTGTTCCGGGCGGATCGGAAACCCGGCGCCGGGATCAGCCGGCGGTCGCGGTTTCCTTCTTCGAATCGGTGTGGATCAGCAGAGGCTTGGCGGCGGGGTTCTCCACCGCTTCCTCGTTGACCACCACCTCGGCGACGCTGTCCATGCCCGGCAGTTCGAACATGGTATCCAGCAGGATGTCCTCCATGATCGAGCGCAGCCCGCGCGCGCCGGTCTTGCGCTTGATGGCGCGCTTGGCGATGGCGGTCAGCGCGTCCTCGGTGAAGGTCAGCTTGACGTTTTCCAGCTCGAAGAGCCGCTGATACTGCTTGACCAGCGCGTTCTTGGGCTGGGTCAGGATGATGATCAGCGCGGCCTCGTCCAGGTCGCCCAGTGTGGCGATGACCGGCAGGCGGCCGACGAATTCGGGGATCAGACCGAATTTCAGCAGATCCTCGGGTTCCAGCTGCTTGAAGAGCTCGCCTACGCCCTTGTCGTCGTTTTCCTTGACCGAGGCGCCGAAGCCCATCGCCGTGCCCTTGTTGCGCTGCGCGATGATGCGGTCGAGGCCGGCGAAGGCGCCGCCGCAGATGAACAGGATGTTGGTCGTGTCCACCTGCAGGAATTCCTGCTGCGGATGTTTGCGCCCGCCCTGCGGCGGCACCGAGGCCACGGTGCCTTCCATGATCTTCAGCAGCGCCTGCTGCACCCCCTCGCCCGAGACGTCGCGGGTGATCGAGGGATTGTCGGACTTGCGGGTGATCTTGTCGACCTCGTCGATATAGACGATGCCGCGCTGCGCCCGCTCGACATTGTATTCGCTGGCCTGCAGCAGTTTCAGGATGATGTTTTCCACATCCTCGCCGACATAGCCGGCCTCGGTCAGCGTGGTCGCATCGGCCATGGTGAAGGGCACGTCGAGAATGCGCGCCAGGGTCTGCGCCAGCAGCGTCTTGCCGCAGCCGGTGGGGCCGATCAGCAGGATGTTGGACTTCGCCAGCTCGATATCGGTCTTGGAGCTGTGGTTCAGCCGCTTGTAGTGGTTGTGCACCGCGACCGAGAGCACCCGCTTGGCATGTTCCTGGCCGATGACGTAATCGTCCAGCACGGCGCAGATCTCGCGCGGGCTGGGCACGCCGTCGCCGGATTTCAGGGCCGAGGACTTGGTCTCTTCGCGGATGATGTCCATGCAAAGCTCGACGCATTCGTCGCAGATGAACACGGTCGGACCGGCAATCAGCTTGCGCACCTCATGCTGGCTCTTGCCGCAGAAGCTGCAGTAGAGCGTGTTCTTGCTGTCGCCGCCGGTCGGATTGGCCATCAGATGATCCTCGTATTGTCCCGGAGGCCCGGCAGAAGTGCCGGACGACCGCCCTTTTTGCGACGTGGCCAGGCCACGCCCCGCGTCAGTGTATATGTTACGGGCCACCCCGGCCCGTCACAATCCCCAAAACGTCAGGCTTGGCCGCTTCCCGCAGCCGTGATCACTTGTCGGGTTCGGCCTTGCCGCGCGCCTCAAGGATCTCGTCGATCAGGCCCCATTCCTTGGCCTCCTCGGGCGACATGAAACGGTCGCGCTCCAGCGCCTCCTCGACCTCCTGCAGGGTGCGGCTGGTATGCTTGACATAGATCTCGTTCAAGCGGCGCTTGAGCTTTTCCGTCTCGCGCGCATGGATCAGGATATCGGTGGCCTGACCCTGGAAGCCGCCCGAGGGCTGGTGCACCATGATGCGGCTGTTCGGCAGCGAGAACCGGTGCCCCGGCTGGCCGGCGCAGAGCAGCAGCGAGCCCATCGAGGCCGCCTGTCCCACCACCAGCGTCGAGACGCGCGGCTTGATGTATTGCATGGTGTCATAGATCGACAGGCCGGCGGTCACCACGCCGCCGGGGCTGTTGATATACATGCTGATGTCCTTGGTCGGGTTCTCCGCCTCGAGAAACAGCAGCTGCGCCGAGATCAGCGTCGCCATGCCGTCATGGACCGGACCGGACATGAAGATGATCCGTTCCTTCAGCAGGCGCGAGAAGATGTCGTAGGCACGTTCGCCGCGGCTGGTCTGTTCGACGACCATCGGGACGAGCGTGTTCATGTAGAATTCTGCCGGATCGTGCATGTCTGTCCTTGCTTTTGTCCCTGCCTGGCCTGTCCGTTCCGCGATTCGACCCAAGAGCGTGCTCGCCCTGGACCGCTCTTAGACGCGAAAGGTTGACAGAGTCTTAGTAACGCCAGCCCGCGAGGACAAGAGAGCGATAAAATTTGCCCCTTCCCCGAGCCGCCGGTAAGCTGGCGCCAAGCCACGGAGAAACGCATGAAACTGATCGTCGGCCTGGGCAATCCGGGCGCGAAATACGCCGCCAACCGGCATAACGTGGGCTTCATGGCGGTGGACCGCATCGCCGCGGACCACGGCTTCACCCCCTGGCGCAGCCGCTTCCAGGGCGAGACGGCCGAGGGCCGGCTGGGCGAGGAGCGGGTCACCCTGCTCAAGCCCGCGACCTTCATGAACCTGTCGGGCCAGTCGGTGGGCGAGGCGATGCGCTATCTGAAGCTCACCCCCCAGGACGTGATCGTGCTGCATGACGAACTGGACCTGGCGCCGGGCAAGGTTCGGCTCAAGACCGGCGGCGGCCATGCCGGGCATAACGGGCTGCGCTCGATCCATCAGCATATCGGCGAGTCCTATCGCCGGCTGCGCATCGGCATCGGCCATCCCGGCCACAAGGATCGCGTCGCGGGCTATGTGCTGTCGGATTTCGCCAAGGCCGAGGAGACCGGGCTGGACGACCTGCTGCGCGGCATCTCGGACGGCGCCGTGGCGCTGGCGGCGGGCGATGACGCGCGGGTGATGAACGCCGTGGCGGTGCGGGTCTCGCCGCCCCGCAACAGCGGCACACGACCGGAGGATCCGGAAGGAAAGCCCTTGAAACCTTTAGCGAAACCTGCAGCGGAAACGCCGCCCGAGCCGTCGAGCTTCGCCGACCGGCTGCGCGCGCTTGGCGACAGGTTCCGCTGATGGCCTGGCAGGAGGCATTCGCGCATCAGACCCGCGCCTGCCGCGAGCTTGGCTCGGGGCTGACGGCGCGGATCTGCGAGGCACTGACCCGCATCATCGCTGCCGACCAGGGGCCGGTCGGGCGGCGGGTGAAGACCTGGCCGGGCGATCCGGCCGTGGGCGCGGATTCGCTGCCGCTGCGGCTGTGCGGGGCGCTGCATGCGCTGGCGCGGTCGGGGCGCGCACCCGACCTGGCGCGGGCCTATGCCATGGGTGGCGGCACGCAGCTTGATCTGGATATTTTCAATGAAATCAAGACGCATGGGAATCATATCCTCGATTTCATCGAGTCTCCGCCGCAGACCAACGAGGTCGGCCGCTCGGCGGTGCTGATCGCTGCGGCGCGCTTCCTGGCCGGGTTGCTGCCTGGCACGCGCTTCGACCTGCTGGAACTGGGCTCCAGTGCTGGACTCAACCTGAACTTTCCGCTCTATAGCCTTGTCGATGAACAAGGTTCCCGGGCCACGATGGCGGGTGAAGCGGTGCCGCAGGTGCGGCTGATGCCGCGCTGGCGGGGCACGCCGCCGTCGGCCGCCGCCCTGAAGGTCGGAGAGGCGCGCGGCGTGGATCTGAACCCGCTCGATCCGGCGGCGGACGGGTTCCGGCTGATGGCCTATGTCTGGCCCGATCAGCAAGACCGGCTGGCGCGGTTGCGCGCGGCGCTGGCGGTCGCGGCCGCGCATCCGCCTTGCGTCGACCGGGGCGATGCCGGCGAATGGCTTGAATCCCGGCTGGCAGGCTCGGCCGCGCATGGCCGGCTGGTCTATCACACCGTCGCCGCGCAATATTTTCCACAAGCCACCCGCGACCGCATCGAGGCAACGCTGCAACAGGCCGGCGCGCGCGCCAACGCCGCGCAGCCGCTGGCGCATTTCGCCATGGAAAACGACGGCGGCGATGGCGCGGGGCTGCGCCTGCGACTCTGGTCCGGGGGCGCCATGCGGGCCTGGGATCTGGGGCGGGCGGATTTCCATGCCCGCTGGATCGACTGGCAGCCAAGGGAGGCCTGAGGGATGGACGCGGCGCTCAATGTCCTTGGCGGCCGGCTCGAGACCTGCTCGACCGCGCCGCTGACCGGATTCTTCCGCGACGGCTGCTGCAATACCGGCCCCGAGGACAGCGGGCGGCATACCGTCTGCGTCGTCGTCACCGCCGAATTCCTGGCGCTGTCGAAATACCTGGGCAACGACCTGAGCACGCCGCGGCCGGAATTCCGCTTTCCGGGGCTGAAACCCGGCGACCGCTGGTGCCTTTGCGCCGCGCGCTTCCTGCAGGCGGCGCAGGAATTCGCCGCGCCCCAGGTGGTGCTGGAGGCCACCCATGCCCGCACGCTGGAGATCGTGCCGCTGGCGCTGCTGCGCGCCCATGCGGTCGGGCGCGAGGATTAGCGCCCGGTCTGCGCCAGATAGTGCCGCACCGCATCGACGACATGCCGGAAACGGTCGCCGCCCAGATGCTTGCCGCCATACCAGCGGGTCACGATCACCACATGGTCGGCCAGCCCGGCGCGTTCCAGCATCTGCAGGATGATCTGGCCGGCGCCGCTTTCGCCGTCGTCGTCGCGGACCGCGTCGCCCGACAGGATCGCCGCCCAGGTGTTGTGCGTGGCCTTGGCGAAACGCTTGTTGCGGCGCAGTTCGGCCAGCAGCGCCTCGGCCTCGGCGCGGGTCCGCGCCGGCCCGCCCGACACCGCATAGCGCGAACCGCGATCCGAAATGATCTTGTCGAAGACCGTCAGGCTCATCGGCGGCGCCGGACGTAAAGCTCCAGCCGGTGGCGGACGATCTCGTAGCCCATCTCGGCGGCGATCTCGGCCTGCAGCCGCTCGATGCGCTCGTTGACGAATTCCATCACCTCGCCGGTCTCGACGTCGATCATGTGGTCGTGATGGGTGCCGTCGGCGGGCTCGAACCGGGCCGGCTCGCCCTCGAATTCCAGCTTCTGGATCACGCCCTGCGCCTCGAGCGCGGAAAGCGTGCGATAGACCGTCGCCAGCGACACCCCTGCCCCCGCCGCCGTCGCCCGCTGGTGCAGCTGCGTCGCATCGGGATGGTCCTCGGCCGCCGCCAGCACCCGCAGCAGCGCGGCGCGCTGGCGGGTGATGCGCACGCCGACACGGCGCAGCGCCTCCTCGAAGGATTGGGCGCGGGTCTCGATCTCCATGCGGTTTTCTGGCTCAGATGCGAAGAAATTGCAACTGGCTTGACAGTTGAGAATGGTTCGCAGATAACGGCGACAGGACGAGGTCCAGAGCACAAGAATCGGATCATGAAGCGCAGAACTTTCCTGACCACGGCCCTTGCCGGGCTTGCCGCCCCCGCCCTGGCCTCCGGCCCGGCGCGGGCGCAGGCCGGCCGGCTCAAGGTGGCGACCACCTTCACCATCCTTGCCGACATGGCCCGCAACGTGGCCGGCGACCGGGCCGAGGTGGTTTCGATCACCAAGCCGGGGGCCGAGATCCACAATTACGAACCGACGCCCAGCGACCTGATCGGCGCCCGCGACGCGCGCCTGATCCTGCGCAACGGGCTGAACCTGGAACTGTGGTTCGAGCAGTTCCTACACAATCTGGGCGCGCTGCCCTCGGCCACGCTGACCGAGGGGATCGCGCCGATGCCGATCTCGGGCGGACATTACGACGGCAAACCCAACCCGCATGCCTGGATGGCGCTGGATACGGCACTGGTCTATGTGGACAACATCGCCGCCGCGCTGTCCAAGGCCGATCCGCAGGGCACCGGCACCTATCGCGCCAATGCCGGCCGCTACAAGGGCGAGATCGCCCGCACCGTCGGCCCGCTGCGCGACGCCGCCCGCGCCCTGCCCGAGGAACGGCGCTGGCTGGTGACATCGGAAGGGGCCTTCTCTTACCTCGCGCGGGATTTCCATCTGAACGAGCTGTTCCTGTGGCCGATCAACGCCGATGCCCAGGGCACGCCGCAGCAGGTGCGCCGCGTCGTCGATGCGATCAAGCAGCACAAGATCCCGGTGGTGTTCTCGGAAAGCACCGTCTCGGACCGCCCGGCCCGGCAGATCGCCGCCGAGACCGGGGCGCGCTATGGCGGCGTGCTTTACGTCGACAGCCTGTCCGAGCCGGACGGGCCGGTGCCGACCTATCTGGACCTGCTGCGCGTGACGTCCGAGACCATCGTGAAGGGGCTGTCCCATGGATGATGCCCCCGGCATCGAGGTATCCAACCTGACGGTGGCCTATCGCAACGGCTTCACCGCGCTGCGCGATGCCAGCTTTTCCGTGCCGCAAGCCTCGGTCACGGCGCTGGTGGGGGTGAACGGCTCGGGGAAGTCCACGCTGTTCAAGGCGCTGATGGGCTTCGTGCCTGCCGCCGCCGGCAAGGTGCGGGTGCTGGGCCTGACCGTGCCGCAGGCGCTGCGCCAGAACCTGATCGCCTATGTGCCGCAGGCCGAGGAGGTGGACTGGACCTTCCCGGTGCTGGTCGAGGACGTGGTGATGATGGGCCGCTACGGCCATATGGGCTTTCTGCGCCGCGCCCGGCCCGAGGATCGCCGCGCCGTGGACGAGGCGCTGGCGCGGGTGAACATGCAGGACTTCCGCCACCGCCAGATCGGCGAGCTGTCGGGCGGCCAGAAGAAGCGCGTCTTCCTGGCCCGGGCGCTGGCGCAGGGCGCCCGGGTCATCCTGCTGGACGAGCCCTTCACCGGCGTGGACGTCAAGACCGAATCCGCCATCATCGCGCTGTTGCAGCAGATGCGGGAGGAGGGGCGAGTCATGCTGGTCTCGACCCACGACCTCGGCTCGGTCCCGGAATATTGCGACCGGGTGGTGCTGGTGAAGAACACCGTGCTGGCCCATGGCCCCACGGCCGAAATCTTCACCCCCGACAACCTGCGCCTCGCCTTCGGCGGCGTGCTGCGGCATTTCGTGCTGGGCGGGCGGCGCCTGCATGACGACGACGACCCGCGCGCGCTGACCGTGCTGTCGGACGACGAGCGGCCGCTGGTCTTTTACGACGACCGGCAGCGCAGCGCCCGCGAGGAGGCGGAATCGAAATGATCAGCACCCTGCTGGTGCCCTTCGAATACGGCTACATGACCGACGCGATCTGGGTCTCGGGCCTGGTCGGCGGGGTGTGCGCCTTCCTTTCGGCCTATCTGATGCTCAAGGGCTGGTCGCTGATCGGCGACGCGCTTTCGCATTCCATCGTGCCGGGCGTCGCCGGGGCCTACATGCTGGGCCTGCCCTTCGCGCTGGGGGCGTTCCTGTCGGGCGGGCTTGCGGCGCTGACCATGCTGTTCCTGAACAAGCGCAGCGGGCTGCGCGAGGACGCGATCATCGGCCTGATCTTCACCGGCTTCTTCGGCCTGGGGCTGTTCATGGTCTCGCTCAATCCGATGGCGGTCAGCGTGCAGACCATCACCATGGGCAACATCCTGGCGATCACCCCCGGCGATACGCTGCAACTGGCGCTGATCGGCGGCCTCTCGCTGCTGATCCTGGCGGCGAAATGGCGCGACCTGATGGTGGTGTTCTTCGACGAAAGCCATGCCCGCACCGTCGGACTGAATCCGCAGGCGCTGAAGGTGCTGTTCTTCACCCTGCTTTCGGCCTGCACGGTCGCGGCGATGCAGACCGTCGGCGCCTTCCTGGTGGTGGCGCTGGTGGTGACGCCCGGCGCGACCGCCTATCTGCTGACCGACCGTTTTCCGCGGCTGATCCTGATCTCGGTGGCGATCGGCTCGGCCACCTCGGCGCTGGGGGCCTATGTCTCGTTCTTTCTGGACGGCGCGACTGGCGGGGTGATCGTCTGCCTGCAGACGCTGATCTTCCTGGCCGTCTTCCTGCTGGCGCCGAAACACGGCCTGCTCGCCGCCCGCCGCCGGGCCCGCGCGGCGCTGGAGGAGGCCGCGTGATGGACTGGCTGCTGCTGCCGTTTTCCTTTCCCTTCATGCGCGATGCGGCGCTGATCGGGCTGATGGTCGCCCTGCCCGCCGGGCTGCTGTCCTGTTTCCTAGTGCTCAAGGGCTGGTCGCTGATGGGCGACGCGGTCAGCCATGCGGTGCTGCCCGGCGTGGTTCTGGCCCATATCGCCGGCCTGCCGCTGATCCTCGGCGCCTTCGTGGCCGGGCTGGGCTGTGCCATGCTGTCGGGCTGGCTGCAGGGCAACAGCCGGGTCAAGGCCGACACGGTGCTGGGCGTGGTCATGTCGGGCATGTTCGGGCTGGGGGTGGTGCTTTACACCGCGATCCAGACCGATCTGCACCTGGATCACATCCTGTTCGGCAACATGCTGGGCGTCGGGCCCGAGGATCTGCGCCTCGCGGGCAGCATCTCGGCGCTGGTCGGGCTGGCGCTGCTGCTGAAATGGCGCGACTTCGCGCTTTTGGCCTTCGACCCGGTGCAGGCGCGGGTCTCGGGGCTGGCGTTGCAGGTGCTGAATTACGGGCTTCTGGCGATGATCTCGGCCACGGTGGTCGCCATGCTCAGCGCGGTCGGCATCATCCTGGCGGTGGCGCTGCTGATCGCGCCGGGGGCCGTGGCCTTCCTGATGACGCGGCGGCTGCCCGCCATGCTGGCCGCCGCGGTCGGCGTCGCGGCCTTCGCCTCGGTCAGCGGGGTCTGGGCCAGCTTCTGGCTGAACAGCGCCCCGGCGCCGACCATCGTGCTGGTGCTGACGGCGCTGTTCGTGCTGGCCTTCCTGTGGCGCAACATCGCCACGCGGCGGGCGCAGGGCGCGGTTGACCAAAGCGCGGGCTAGATCGTCCGCCCGCCATCGACCTCGAGGATGACGCCGGTGATGAAATCGGCCTCGTCCGAGGCGAGGTAGAGCGCCGCGTTGGCGATGTCGCGCGGCGTCGACAGCCGCCCCAGCGGGATGGTGGCGATGAAGCGGGCCCGGTTCTCGCGCGTGTCCTCGCAGCCCATGAACTGCCCGAGCATCCCGGTCTCGCCCATCACCGGGGCGATGCCGTTCACCCGGATCCCGTCCGGGGCCAGCTCGGCCGCCAGGCTGCGGGTCATGGTATTCACCGCCCCTTTCGAGGAATTGTACCAGGTCAGGCCCGGCCGGGGCCGGATGCCCGCGGTCGAGCCGACATTGATCATCACGCCTTGGCCGCGCTCGCGCCAATAGGGCACCACGGCATGGGTCATGTGAAAGATCGACAGCACATTGACCTCGTAGATCCTGCGGAAGGCCGCCTCGTCGGTGGCCAGAAGCGGCCCGTTCGGCGTGGTCCAGCCGGCATTGTTCACCACGATGTCGAGCCCGCCGAAGCCCGCGCGCGTCCGGGCGACGGCGGCGGCGACCTGCTCGGCCTGGCTGACGTCGCCGGCGATGGCGATGGCCGGGGCGCCGATGTCTTGCGCGGCGGCCTCGGCCGCCGCCAGGTCGATGTCCAGCAGCGCGACCTTGGCGCCCTCGCGCGCGAAGGTTTCGGCGATGCCGCGCCCGAAGCCCGAGCCGGCGCCGGTGACCAAAGCCGTCTTGCCCTGAAGCCGCATGAAATCCCCCTTGTGCAAAACCATGCGTGATGACGTCTGGCGCCGGATTGCAACCCTCCCGCGGCCGCGGCCGGCCGGGTTCTGCCGCATCGTCGCCCTCGTTTCGGCGGGATTCGCCTGTCCGCAGCCTGACCGCGCCGGGCGCGGGACGCAAGGCTGGCAAATACCGCCCCTGCGGTTAAGCTGGCGGCAAAAACCAGACGAGGAAACGATGACCCCGAAGCCGAGCGCCCATCCCGACGACCCGCATTATATCAACCGCATGGGCTGGCTGCGCGCATCCGTGCTGGGGGCGAATGACGGCATCATCTCGGTGGGGGCGCTGATCACCGGCGTCGCCGCCGCCGCCCCGGGACGCGAGGCGGTGCTGATCGCCGGGCTGGCCGGCCTGGTCGCCGGGGCGCTGTCGATGGCCATGGGCGAATATGTCTCGGTCAGTTCGCAATCGGATACCGAGCGCGCCGACATCGCCCGCGAAAGCGCGGCGCTGAAGGAGATGCCCGAGGACGAATTGCACGAGCTGGCGGCGATCTATGAATCGCGCGGCATGACGCCCGGCACGGCGCTGCAGGCGGCGCGCGAGGTGACCGAGCAGGACGCGCTGGCCGCGCATCTGCGCGACGAGCTGGGGCTCAGCGAGGTCTTGGCCGCCAATCCGCTGCAGGCGGCGCTGGCCTCGGCTGCGACCTTCAGCCTGGCGGCGGCGGTGCCGCTGCTGGCGGCGGTCTTCGCGCCGGGCGGCGCGGTCATCACGACGGTGCTGGCGGCGGTGGTGCTGGCCCTGGCGCTGCTGGGGGCGCTGGGGGCCTGGGCCGGCCGCGCGCCGCTTGGCCGGGCGGTGCTGCGCGTGGTGCTGGGCGGTATCTTCGCGCTGGCCGTGACGGCGGGGATCGGCAAGCTCTTCGGCGTCGCGGTCTGAGCGGCGTTCCGGGCGACCGCGCGAAAATGCGGCGCCCGCCGCGCCCCGCGGGGTTGCGCGGGGCCGGCCTGCCGCCCTATCTCGGGAGGCAAGGAGAGATCATGGAAAAACGCACCCTTCCCGAACGCCCCGGCTGGCGCGACGAGGCCGAGAAGCTCGGCTTCACCTTCGCCGACATGGGCGGCGAGCCCTATTGGGACGAGACCAGCGCCTATCGCTTCACCCTGCGCGAGATCGAGGAAGACATCGAAGCGCCCGCGACCGAATTGCATGCCCTGTGCCGCGAAGCGGTGGCCCGCGCCATCGCCGACGAGACCTGGCTGGCGCGGCTGGGCATTCCCCAGCGCCATTGGGATCTGGTGGCCTCCAGCTGGACGCGGGGCGAACCCGAGCTTTATGGCCGCATGGACCTGGCCTATGACGGCAGCGGTCCGGCGAAGCTGCTGGAATACAATGCCGACACCCCGACCTCGCTTTACGAATCCGCCAGCTTCCAGTGGCTCTGGTTCGAGCAGCAACGGGCGGCGGGGGTCCTCGACGGGGATTGCGACCAGTTCAACAGCATTCACGAGGCGATCGTGGCGCGCTGGACGCAGATCTGCGCCGATGGCGAGGACGTGCATTTCGCCGCCGATCCCGACAATCCCGAGGATTACGCCACCGTCGAGACCCTGGCCTGGGCGGCGCGCGAGGCGGGTCTGGGCGCGCATTTCACCGCGCTCGGCCAGATCGGCCTGACCGAGGAGGGCCAGTTCGCCGACGAGCAGTCCCGCGTCATCGGCACGCTTTTCAAGCTCTACCCCTGGGAGGACATGCTGCGCGACGAGTTCGCCGCGCATCTGCAAAGCTCCGGCACCCGCTTCATCGAGCCGCCTTGGAAGGCGGTTCTGTCGAACAAGGGCATCCTGCCGCTGCTCTGGCAGATGTTCCCCGGCCACCCGAACCTGCTGCCCGCCTTCTTCCTCGATGACGTGCAGGAGGCGCTGGCCGGCGGCAGCCCCGCCGCCGCCGTGGCCGCGGCCTTCGAGGCGGCGCGCGAGACGCTGGCGCGCGGCCATGTGACCAAGCCGATCTTCTCGCGCGAGGGTGCGGGGGTGGTGATCAACGAACAGGGGCGCGAAGTGGCGCGCACCCAGGACGACAGTTATTCGCACCACCCGATGATCGTGCAGGCCCTGGCGCCGCTGCCGGATTTGGGCGGCTTCCATCCGGTGCTCGGCGCCTGGATCGTCGGCGAGGCCTGCTGCGGCCTCGGCCTGCGCGAGGACCGTTCGCGCATCACCCACAACCTGTCCCGCTTCAAGCCGCATTTCATCGAGGGCTGATCCATGACCGAAGCATTCTCCAATTCCGATCCCGGCAAGCGCCCCACCCGCAAGCGCGGCCGCCATGTCGCCCTGGTGCTGGCCGGAACCGCCACCCTGGCGCTGGCCGCCTGCGAGGACGACCGCATGGACGCGCAGAGCTTTCCCGACCTGGAAAGCTGCATCGCCGCCAGCAAGCAGGAAACCCTGTGGTTCACCGAGGAGGATTGCCGCAAGAACTTCGCCGCCGCCCAGCAGGAATTCATGGAAACCGCCCCGCGCTATGAATCCAAGGAACTGTGCGAGCAGGAACACGGCGCCGGCAATTGCGGCGGCGATCCCACGCAGACGACGCAAGAGGCGCAGAATTCCGGCGGCGGCTTTTCCTTCATGCCGCTGCTGGTCGGCTACATGATGGGCTCGATGCTGTCGCGCGGCGGCGGCATCTTCTCGCAGCCGATGGTGAACACCGCCGACGGCCGCTATTCCACCCCCAAGGGCGACCAGAGCTTCGCCAGCAACCGCGGCGCCGGCAAGGTGTCGGCCACGACCTTCCAGCGCGCGCCCTCGACCATCGGCAAGCCGCCGATGAGCGCCGCCCAGGTCAGCCAGCGCGGCGGCTTCGGCGCTTCCTCCACCGCCCGCTCGGGCGGGCGCAGCAGCTTCGGCGGCTGAGGGGCGTTCCGTTGCCGAAATCCCCGCCGGGGTGAATGGCGGCGCCAGCCGTCAGGGAGGCGGACGGCCCCTGCCCCGGCAAGCCCGCCCCCTTGACGGCAGTTAACGCTAACACCGACCCTTGCGCAGCCGCGCGGAAAAGCGCAACCTGCCGGCAGTTTCCGCAAGAACGAGGCCCGCCATGACCCCCGAAACCCAGTCCCGGAACACCCGCGCGCTTTGCGAACTCGCCCCGGTGATCCCCGTTCTGGTCGTGGGCGACGCCGGCCGCGCCGAGGGGCTGGCCGCCGCCCTGGTCGCAGGCGGCCTGCCGGTGCTGGAGGTCACGCTGCGCACTCCCGCCGCGCTCGACGTCATCCGCCAGATGGCGAAGGTTCCCGGCGGGCATGTCGGCGCCGGCACGGTGCTGACCCCCGACGACGCGAAACGCGCCAAGGATGCCGGCGCCAGCTTCGCCGTCTCGCCCGGCCTGACCGAGCGGCTGGCCCGGGCCTGCGAGGAGATCGGCCTGCCGCTTTTGCCCGGCGCGGTCACCGCCTCCGAGGTGATGCGGGCGATGGAGCTGGGCTATTCCATGCTGAAATTCTTCCCGGCCGAGGCGGCGGGCGGGGCGAAATCGCTGAAATCCCTGGCCGGGCCGCTGCCGCAGGTCGGCTTCTGCCCGACCGGCGGCGTGACGCCGCGAAACGCCCCCGACTACCTGGCGCTGCCGAACGTGGTCTGCGTCGGCGGCAGCTGGATCGCCCCCGATGCCGATGTCGCCGCCGGCGACTGGCAGGCCATCGAAACCCGCGCCCGTGAGGCCGTCGCGTTGACATGACCGCCGCACCCGATCTTGCCGGTCCCGACGCCATGCGCCGCGCCCGGCGCAATGTCATCGTGCTGCTGCTGGCCCAGGCGCTCCTGGGGGCGCAAATGTCGATGATCTTCATCGTCGGCGGGCTGGCCGGCCAGATGCTCAGCCCCAATCCCTGCATCGCCACCCTGCCCCTGTCGATGATGATCCTGGGCTCGGCGCTGTCAGCCCGGCCGCTTTCGGGCTTCATGCGCCGGCATGGGCGGCGGGCCGGGTTCCTGCTCTCCTGCGGCTCGGCGGCGCTGGGGGCGGGGATCGCGGCCTACGCGCTGTCGGCGGGCAATTTCTGGCTTTTCACCGCCAGCGCGCTGTTCACCGGGGTCTATATGGCGGCACAGGGCTTCTTCCGCTTCGCCGCCACCGATTGCGCCCCGCCCGAGTTCCAGTCGCGCGCCATTTCCTGGGTTCTGGCCGGCGGGCTTGCCGCCGCCTTCACCGGCCCGCTGCTGGTGCGGCTGACCGCCGACCTGACCGCCATCCCCTTTTTGGCCACCTATGCGGCCATCATCGGGCTGAACCTGCTCGGCCCGGCGATCTTCGCCTTTCTCGACATCCCGCGCCCGCCCGCCCCGGCCGGGGGCCATGCCGAGGGCCGGCCGCTGGGTGCGCTGTTGCGGGTGCCGCAGATCACCGTGGCGATGATCTGCGGCATGGTCTCCTATGCGCTGATGAACCTGGTGATGACCTCGGCGCCGCTGGCGGTGGTGGGCTGCGGCTTCGCCACGGCGGATGCGGCGAACATCGTCTCGGGCCATGTGCTGGCGATGTTCGCGCCCTCGTTCTTCACCGGCCATCTGATCGCCCGTTTCGGCGCCACCCGCATCGTCATGCTGGGCCTGGCGATCCTGGCCGGCGCCGGGGCGGTGGCGCTGTCCGGGGTCGAGCTGTCGCATTTCTACCTGGCGATGATCCTGCTGGGGCTGGGCTGGAACTTCGGCTATATCGGTGCCACCGCCATGCTGACCCGCGCCTATCGCCCCGAGGAGCGCGAGCGGGTGCAGGGCCTGAACGACGCCGTGGTGTTTTCCGGCGTGTTCCTGGCCTCGCTGTCCTCGGGCGGGCTGATGAACTGCATGGGCGGCTCGCCGCAGGCCGGCTGGAGCGCAGTGAACCTGGCCATGCTGCCCTTCCTGGTGCTGGCGGGCGGCGCGCTTCTGTGGCTGATGCTGCGGCCGCGCGAGATCGCGCGCTAGGGGCGCGGTCCCCGGCGGGACGCGCCGGCGCCGCTTCTAGAACAGCGATGGCTGGCCCTTGGGCTGCCTTGGCTTGCGGGCGGGTTTGGCCGGCGGCGTGTCGGGGCGGGCCGCCATGCGGCCGTCGTGGAACTCGATCTCGAAGCGCGGGGTTTGCGCCGCTTCCGCGGCCGAGGTGAGCAGGCCTGCGGGACCGTGAACGACGGCGAAGCCGCGGCGCAGGGTTTCGCGATAGCCCAGGGTCTGGCGCAGCCGGTCGAGCCGCTCCAGCGCCTCGCGGCGCGGCGGCAGGAGGCGGGCGGCGCCGGCGGCAAGCCGCGCCGCGAACTGGTCGAGCGCCGCGCGGTCGCGGGCGATCTGCCGGGCGCTGTCGGCCAGCATCCGCGACCGGGCACGTTCCAGCCGCTGACCCAGATCGGCCAGCCGCTCGGCCCGGCGCTGCCGCAGCCGGGCCAGCGACAGCGGCAGGCGCTGCTGATGGCCCTGCAGCGCCTCGCGCCGGTTGCGCAGCATGGCGCGCAGCGCCGAAAGCGACAGCGGCAGCGCGTTCAGCCGGTCGCGGCGGGCGCGCACGAAGCCGCGCAGCGCCGGTTCCAGCCGTTCGGCGAACAGGTCGAAGCGCTGCCGCGCCGGATCGGTCAGCGCCTGCGGCCGGCCAAGCGCGCGGCCGAGATCGGCCAGCCGCTGGCGCTGGCGCTGGTTGCCGGTCTGGGCGGCGCGCATCATCCGGGCCCGGATCTCGGCCAGCCGGGCGGCAAGTTCGGCGCGCACCGGCACCGCCATCTCGGCGGCGGCGGTGGGCGTCGGCGCCCGGCGGTCCGAGGCGAAGTCGATCAGCGTGGTATCCGTCTCGTGCCCCACGGCCGAGATCAGCGGGATCTCACTTGCCGCCGCGGCACGGACCACGGCTTCCTCGTTGAAGCCCCAGAGATCCTCGAGGCTGCCGCCGCCCCGCGCGACGATCAGCAGCTCGGGGCGCGGAACCGGACCGTCCCCGGGCAGCGCGTTGAAGCCCTGGATGGCGGCGGCGACCTGCGGTGCGCAGGCTTCGCCCTGCACCGCCACCGGCCAGATCAGCACCCGGGTCGGGAAGCGGTCGCGCAGCCGGTGCAGGATGTCGCGGATCACCGCGCCCGAGGGCGAGGTCACCACGCCGATCACCCGCGGCAGATAGGGCAGCGGCCGCTTGCGCGATTCGTCGAACAGCCCCTCGGCCGCCAGCGCCTTGCGGCGTTTTTCCAGCATCATCATCAGCGCGCCGGCGCCGGCGGGCTCGATCTCCTCGACGATCAGCTGGTATTTCGACTGGCCGGGAAAGGTGGTCAGCCGGCCGGTGGCGATGACCTCGATGCCTTCCTCGGGACGGGTGGACAGGCGCGCGGCCTGGCCTTTCCAGGTCACGGCGGCGATGCAGGCGCGTTCGTCCTTCAGGTCGAAATAGAGATGCCCCGAGGACGGGCGCGAGACGCGGCCGATCTCGCCGCGCACGCGGACCCGGCCGAACTCGCCCTCGATCACGCGCTTCACCGCGCCCGAGATTTCCGAGACGGTGAATTCATGGGCGTTGCTGGCGGGCGTGTCTTCGAAAAGCTCCATGGCCCGGTTGTGACGCGGGCCGGGCGCGGGATCAAGGGGCTTGGGGGATTGATCCGGGCCGGGCCAGTTCCTAGAAGGCGCGAGACCATTCGCAAGGGGGCCTTTCCGCATGAACATCCTGATCCTCGGCAGCGGCGGGCGCGAACATGCGCTGGCCTGGGCGATCCGGCAGAATCCGAAATGCGACCGGCTGTTCGTCGCGCCGGGAAATGCCGGGATGGAGCCGCTGGCGCGGCTGGCGGATCTGGACATCCTGTCCGGCCCCGCCGTGATCGGCTTCTGCGAGGAGAACGCCATCGACCTGGTGGTGATCGGCCCCGAGGCGCCGCTGGCGGCCGGCATCGCCGACGAGCTGCGGGCGGCGGGCATCCTGGCCTTCGGTCCGTCCAGGGCGGCGGCGATGCTGGAAGCCTCCAAGGCCTTCACCAAGGAGGTTTGCGACGCCTGCGGCGCGCCGACCGCCGCCTGGGCGCGTTTCGACGCCGCCGAGCCGGCGCGGGCCTATATCCGCGCGCAGGGCGCCCCCATCGTCGTCAAGGCCGACGGGCTGGCCGCCGGCAAGGGCGTGACCGTGGCCATGACCGAGGCCGAGGCCGTCGCCGCCATCGACGACGCCTTCGGCGGCGCCTTCGGCGCGGCCGGGGCCGAGGTGGTGGTCGAGGAGTTCATGGCGGGCGAGGAGGCGAGCTTCTTCGTGCTGTGCGACGGGGTGGACTGCCTGCCGATCGGCACGGCGCAGGACCACAAGCGCGTGGGCGAGGGCGACACCGGGCCGAATACCGGCGGCATGGGCGCCTATTCCCCGGCCCCGGTGCTGACGGCGGAGATCCAGGAGCAGGTGATGGCCGAGATCGTGCGTCCCACGGTGGCCGAGATGGCGCGGCGCGGCACGCCGTTCCAGGGCGTGCTTTATGCCGGGCTGATGATCCGGGACGGCCGGGCGCGGCTGGTGGAATACAATGTCCGCTTCGGCGACCCGGAATGTCAGGTGCTGATGATGCGGCTGGGCGCCCAGGCGCTGGACCTGATCCTGGCCTGCGCCGAGGGCCGGCTGGGCACGGCCTCGGTCAACTGGGCCGACGACCATGCCCTGACCGTGGTGCTGGCCGCGCGGGGCTATCCCGGCGCCTACGAGAAGGGCAGCGCCATCCGCGGGCTCGACGCCTTGGCCGAGGACAGTTTCCGCATGGTCTTTCATGCCGGGACCGCGCGCCGCGACGGCCGGATCGTCGCCACCGGCGGCCGGGTGCTGGCCGCGACCGGCCGCGGCGCGACCCTGGCCGAGGCCCATGCCCGCGCCTATGCGCTGGCCGATGCCATCGACTGGCCCGAGGGCTTCTGCCGCCGCGACATCGGCTGGCGCGCGCTGTGAACCGCCGCGTCGGTGGCGCGGCCGCCGGGGTATTTGGAAAACGGTGAAAGGCGAAGCGGGGCCTAACGCCCCGCGCGAAGCCGGCCGGTCCTTCCGCCAGAGGGAAAGCCGGTTTCCGGGGCGGGTCCGGGAATTTCGCCGGCGGGGTGTTTTTCGTCTTTTCAAGCCGGTGGCGCGGGGCTTATAGTCCGGCGCATGACCCGGATGTGCCATATCAGCTCCGACCGCGACGCGCAGGACAGCGCGGGCTTCGGCGTGCGTCCCCGCGGTCTGCTGCTTCTTACGCTGCGCTGAGCGGGTCTTCCGGGCCGCCGCTCAGTCTGGTTCGCGCCCGGTTCCCCCCGAGCAAACCTTCGGCGCAAGAAAGACCAAGCCATGACCGACAAAAACCGCGTATTGATCTTCGACACCACCCTGCGCGACGGCGAGCAATCGCCCGGCGCCACCATGACCCATACCGAGAAGCTGGAAATCGCCCAGATGCTGGACGAGATGGGCGTGGACATCATCGAGGCGGGCTTTCCCATCGCCTCGGAGGGCGATTTCGCCGCCGTGAGCGAGATCGCGAAACAGGCGCAGAACGCCGTGATCTGCGGCCTGGCCCGCGCCCAGTTCCCCGATATCGACCGCTGCTGGGAGGCGGTGAAACACGCCAAGCGCCCGCGCATCCACACCTTCATCGGCACCTCGCCGCTGCATCGCGCCATTCCGAACCTGGACATGGACCAGATGGCCGAGCGGATCGAGCAGACCGTGACCCATGCCCGCAACCTGTGCGACGACGTGCAATGGTCGCCGATGGACGCCACCCGGACCGAGCACGACTACCTGTGCCGGGTGGTCGAGATCGCCATCAAGGCGGGCGCCACCACCATCAACATCCCCGACACCGTCGGCTATACCGCGCCGCGCGAATCCGCCGCGCTGATCCGCATGCTGCTGGAGCGGGTGCCGGGCGCCGACGGGGCGGTCTTCGCCACGCATTGCCACAACGACCTGGGCATGGCGACCGCCAACGCCCTGGCCGCCGTCGAGGCCGGCGCGCGCCAGATCGAATGCACCATCAACGGGCTGGGCGAGCGGGCCGGCAATACCGCGCTGGAAGAGGTGGTGATGGCGCTGAAGGTGCGCCACGACATCATGCCCTATGACACCGGAATCGACACGACGAAGATCATGGGCATCTCGCGCCGGGTCAGCCAGGTCTCGGGCTTTCCGGTGCAGTTCAACAAGGCCATCGTCGGCAAGAACGCCTTCCTGCACGAATCCGGCATCCATCAGGACGGGGTGCTGAAGAATGTCGAGACCTTCGAGATCATGCGCCCCGCCGATATCGGCCTGAACGAGGCCAATATCGCCATGGGCAAGCATTCGGGCCGCGCCGCGCTGCGCGCGAAGCTGCGCGACCTGGGCTATGAGCTGGGCGACAACCAGCTGAAGGACATCTTCGTGCGGTTCAAGGCGCTGGCCGACCGCAAGAAGGAGATTTACGACGACGACCTGGTGGCGCTGATGCAGGATGCCGCCAGCAATACCGAGGACGACTACCTGCAGGTCAAGCATCTGCGGGTGGTCTGCGGCACGGACGGCCAGTCGGCCGACCTGACGCTGAGCGTCGGCGGCGAGGAGAAATCCGTCCATGCCACCGGCGACGGCCCGGTCGACGCCTGTTTCAACGCCGTCAAGGCGATCTGGCCGCACAAGGCGCATCTGCAACTGTATCAGGTCCATGCCGTGACCGAGGGCACCGATGCCCAGGCCACCGTCAGCGTGCGCATGGAGGAGGAAGGCCGCATCGCCACCGGACAGGCCTCGGATACCGACACCATCCTGGCCAGCGTCAAGGCCTATGTCGGGGCGCTGAACCGGCTGAAGGTGCGCCGCGAGATGGTCGGCGAAGGCGCCGATGCCAAGCAGGTCAGCATGTATTCGCACTGATCCGCTGCGGATCGGCGCAGGCGGACGGGGCGGCTGTCAGGCCGCCCCTTTGCGTTCCACAAAGCCCAGATCGACATCCTGCAGGAAGGGGAAATCCTCGGCCAACGCCTGCCGGAAGGCGGCCGGGTCCAGCCGCTGGAACCATTTCGGGAATTTCGCGACGATGGTGGCGACGGAATCGCCCTCGTCCCAGCGGGTCTGCAGATAGCCCAGGCCGGCGATATCGGTGAAGGCCGGGAAATGCTTGGGCAGCTGGAAATGGTTGTAGGCATAGATGCAACGGCCCGCGCCCCGCATCCGCACCGCCACGCCGGCGCCGAGAAAGGGCTGATGCGCGCGCCAGTAGCTGATCGGGTCGCCCTCGTAGCTGCCCATGACCAGGCCCTGCGGATAGCTGATGGCGAAAGCCGGCAGGTCGGCGAAGCGCCTTGCGTGGCTGCGGATGCGGGCGACGTGGTGGCGGCTGAAGGCGTCGTCGTCATCGACGCGGAACTGGATCACCGGCCGGCCTGCCGCCTCGGCCGCCTCGCGCAGCGGCTCGCGCAGCGCGTTCACCGTCTCGCGCTTGTCCGAGACGATCAGCCGGATCTGCGGCACCCCCGCGCAAAGCCCGCGCAGCCGCTCCAGCCATTCGCCCGGCATCTCGGGCGAGGTCAGGATCCAGAAGCGGAAATCCGGGTCGGTCTGCGCCCGGATCGAGGGCAGGCAGAGCGTCTCGAAGGCGGCGAAGCGGCGTGCCAGCCGTCCCGGCGCGTAGAGCATGGCCCGGCGCCGCGCCATCAGGCCGGGGCTGTCGCCGCCCTGCCCCGCGGTCTCGGCCCAGTCGCATTTCCCCAGGAAGGAAAAGCGGCAGATCCCCACGATATCGTCTTGCACGCCGCTGTCCCTTCTTTCGCATCCGACATGCCCGGCAGGCTAGCAGGGCCGGCAGCACGGTCAAGGGAAGCGGCTGCCGCGGAACCCCGCCGTCCCGCCCTGCGGCAGCAATTTTCGGGTTTTCCCCGGGCCGGCCCCGGCCTATATGTCCAACACCTTGGCGGGGCGACTCGTCGGGGCAATCGGGCAATGGCCGTCGGCAAAACGACGGCGGAACGGCCGTCATGGCAGGGGCGGCAGAAGGGGTAGTCACATGGCCTTTGGCGGGTTGTTTTCCACCGATATCGCGATCGACCTGGGGACGGCGAACACGCTGATCTATGTCAAGGGCAAGGGCGTCATCCTGAACGAGCCGTCGGTCGTCGCCTATCACGTCAAGGACGGCAAGAAGCAGGTCCTGGCCGTGGGCGAGGACGCGAAGCTGATGCTGGGCCGCACCCCCGGCTCGATCGAGGCCATCCGCCCGATGCGCGAGGGCGTGATCGCCGATTTCGACAGCGCCGAGGAAATGATCAAGCATTTCATCAAGAAGGTGTTCAAGCGCACCACCTTCTCGAAGCCGAAGATCATCGTCTGCGTGCCGCATGGCGCGACCCCCGTCGAGAAGCGCGCCATCCGCCAGTCGGTGCTGTCCGCCGGCGCACGGCGCGCCGGCCTGATCGCGGAACCCATCGCCGCCGCCATCGGCGCCGGCATGCCGATCACCGAGCCGACCGGCAGCATGGTCGTCGATATCGGCGGCGGCACCACCGAGGTCGCGGTGCTGTCGCTGGGCGACGTGGTCTATGCCCGTTCCGTCCGCATCGGCGGCGACCGCATGGATGACGCGCTGATCAACTACCTGCGCCGCAACCACAACCTGCTGATCGGCGAATCGACCGCCGAGCGGGTCAAGACCCAGATCGGCACCGCGCGGATGCCCGATGACGGGCGCGGCGCCACGATCATGGTGCGCGGCCGCGACCTGTTGAACGGCATTCCCAAGGAAATGGAAATCACCCAGGCCATGGTCGCCGAAGCCCTGGCCGAGCCGGTGCAGCAGATCTGCGAGGCGGTGATGGTGGCGCTGGAAGCGACGCCGCCGGACCTGGCCGCCGACATCGTCGACCGCGGCGTGATGCTGACCGGCGGCGGGGCGATGCTGGGCGAACTGGACCTGGCGCTGCGCGAACAGACCGGGCTGATGATCAGCCTGGCCGACCAGCCGATGAGCTGCGTGGCGCTTGGCACCGGCAAGGCCCTGGAGTTCGAGAAGCAGCTGCGCCACGTGATCGACTACGACAGCTGATCGGACCAGGCCCATGGCGCGCAAGGGCCCAGATTACGCGACTCCGGTCCGCCGCATCCTGGTTTCGCTGCTGGTGCTGGCGCTGCTGTCGATCTTCCTGTTCTGGCAGATCGACAGCCCGCGGGCCGAGCGGATGCGCTCGGCCTTCATCGACCGCTTCGTGCCCAGTTTCGAATGGGTGACCATGCCGGTGACCAAGCTGTCGCGCATGGTCGCGGGCTTCCAGTCCTATGCCCGGCTCTATGAGCAGAACCAGGAGCTGCGGCGCGAGCTGCAGAAGATGTCGGCCTGGAAAGAGGCCGCGGTGCAGCTGGAACAGGAAAACGCCAAGCTGCTGGCGCAGAACAATGTGCGCATCGACCCGGCGCTGACCTCGGTTTCCGGCGTGGTGATGACCGACAGCGGCACCGCCTTCCGGCAGTCGGTACTGCTGAACGTCGGCGCCCGCGACGGCATCCTGGACGGCTGGGCGACGATGGACGGGCTGGGGCTGGTGGGCCGCATCTCGGGCGTCGGGCAGACCACCAGCCGGGTGATGCTGCTGACCGATCCCTCCAGCCGCATGCCGGTGACCATCCTGCCCTCGGGCCAGCACGCGCTGCTGACCGGCGACAACACCGCCCTGCCGGCGCTGGATTTCATCGAAAGCCCGGAAAACATCCGCCCCGGCGACCGCGTGGTCAGCTCGGGCGACGGCGGCGTGTTCCCGGCCGGGCTGCTGGTCGGCCAGGTGGCGCTGGCCAGCGACGGACGGCTGCGGGTGCGGCTCGCCGCCGATTACGGGCGGCTGGAATTCCTGCGCGTGCTGCGCAGCCACCCGGCCGAGCGGCTGGCCGATACCGGGCTGCTGATCCCGCCGCCGCCGGCCGATTTCATCGGCCCGCCGATGCCGCCGGCGATGAACCTCGACACCCCCAATCCGGCCGCCGCCAATCCCGAACTCGCGGCCGAGCCCGACCCGGCCGGAGCGGCGGATGATTGAGCCGGCCCGCCGCCAGAGGTTCCTGGGCCAGGCGCTGTTCGTGATCCTGTTCCTGGCGATCCTGTTCTGGCGGCTTCTGCCGCTGGCGCCGGGCCGGATCGGCTGGCCCGGCCCGGACCTGGCGCTGTGCCTGGTGCTGGTCTGGGTGCTGCGCCGCCCCGAACAGGTGCCGGTGCTGACCATCGCCCTGCTGTTCCTGATCGAGGACATCCTGCTTTTGCGCCCCATCGGCCTGTTCGCCGCCGTGGCGGTGATGGGGACCGAAGCCGCAAGAAACCGCGAGCAGCATTGGCGCGAACTGCCATTCATGGTTGAATGGCTGCGCGTGACGATGCTTCTGGCACTGATGATGGTGGCGAACCGTTTCCTGCTGGCGATCTTCTTCCTGCCCCTGCCGCCGCTGGGTCAGGTGCTGCTGCAATTCATCGCCACGACCGGGGCCTATCCGCTGGTGGCCGGGCTGGCGGGCTGGCTGTTCGGCCTGCCCCGCAACCGTGCGGAACGTGACGCGAGGCTTCGCTGACCCATGCGCAAATCGGAACGCCAAATCGCCGAAAGCAGCCGGTCCATCACCCGCCGGGTGGTGATGCTGGGCGCGATCCAGGCGGCTGTGGTCACGGCGCTGGGGCTGAAGCTGCGCTCGATGCAGATCGAGCATGCCGACGAATACCGGATGCTGTCGGACGGCAACTCGATCAAGATCCGCCTGCTGCCGCCGGCGCGCGGGCTGATCCTGGACCGCAACGGCACCATCATCGCCGGGAACGAACAGAACTACCGCGTCACCCTGACCCGCGAGGAGGCCGGCGACGTCTCGACCGTGATCGCCCGGCTGCGCCAGATCATCCCGATGTCCGACCGCCAGGCCGCCGAGATCCTCGAGGAGATCCGCAAGCGCAGCGCCGTCGCCCCGGTGCTGGTCGCCGACCGGCTGAGCTGGGCCGAATTTTCCTCGATCGCGCTGAACGCCCCCGCCCTGCCCGGCGTCACGCCCGAGGCCGGCCTGTCGCGCAGCTATCCGCGCGCCGGCGATTTCGCGCATGTGCTGGGCTATGTCGGCCCGGTCTCGGATTACGACCTGTCGAAGATCGAGAACCCGGACCCGGTGCTGCGCCTGCCCGAGTTCCAGCTGGGCAAGGTCGGCATGGAGGCCAAGCTGGAGGAGGCGCTGCGCGGCAAGGCCGGCTCGCGCCGGGTCGAGGTGAACAGCGCCGGGCGCGAGATGCGCGAGCTGTCGCGGCAGGAAGGTCAGCAGGGCGCCACGGTGCAGACCACCCTGGACGCCGGCCTGCAGAATTTCTCCACCCAGCGGCTGGGCAGCGAAAGCGCCGCCGCGGTGGTGATCGACGTCACCAACGGCGACATCCTGGCGATCTCCTCCTCACCGGTCTTCGATCCGAACAAGTTCGTGCGCGGCATCTCGGGTCCGGATTACCGGGCGCTGATGGAGCATGACCACCGCCCGCTGGCCGACAAGACCGTGCAGGGCGTCTATCCGCCCGGCTCGACCTTCAAGATGGTGACGCTGCTGGCCGGGCTGGAAGCGGGCGTGATCAACCCCGGCTCGCGCTTCTATTGCCCCGGCTACACCCAGGTCGCCGGTCGCCGCTTCCATTGCTGGCGCCGGGACGGCCATGGCATGGTCGATGCGCAGGGCAGCCTGGAACATTCCTGCGACGTGTATTTCTACGAGCTGGCGCAGCGGGTCGGCATCGACCGCATCGCCGCCATGGCGCGCAAGCTGGGCATCGGCGTGCGCCACGACCTGCCCATGTCCGCCATCGCCGAGGGCATCGCGCCGGACCGCGCCTGGAAGAAGGCGCGCTACGACCAGGAATGGCAGATCGGCGATTCGCTGAACGCCTCGATCGGCCAGGGCTATGTCCTGGCCTCGCCGCTGCAACTGGCGGTGATGACGGCGCGGGTGGCGACCGGTCGCGCGGTCGCGCCGCGGCTGGTCAAGGCCATCGACGGCACGGTCGAGCCGGTGCCGGACTGGCCCGAGCTGGACATCAACCCGCTGAACCTGCGCACGGCACGGGGCGGGATGGATGCGGTGATGAACAGCAGCCGCGGCACCGCCCGGCGGGCGCGGATCATCGCGCCGGAATGGCAGATGGCCGGCAAGACCGGCACCTCGCAGGTGCGAAACATCACCGCCGCCGAGCGGGCGCGCGGCGTGATCTCGAACGACCAGCTGCCCTGGAACCGGCGCGACCATGCGCTTTTCGTCTGTTTCGCGCCCTATGACATGCCGCGCTATGCGGTTTCGGTGGTGGTCGAGCATGGCGGCGGCGGCTCGGCCGTGGCAGCGCCCATCGCCCGCGACATCCTGCTTTACGCGCTGGCGGACGGGCTGCCGCCGCTGTCCGCCTATCCCGAGGGCGAGCGCGCCAAGGTGCAGGAGATGTGGTCGAAGATGAACCTCGCCCCCTCGGCCCGCAAGGGCGAGGCGCGCGCAAAGGCCTGACGCATGAGCTATCTGAACTATCATGTCGCGCAGGCGCCGACCGGCTGGCGCAAGATCCTGCACCTGAACTGGCCGCTGGTCTTCCTGGTCACCGCCGTCAGCTGCATCGGCTTCCTGATGCTTTATTCCGTCTCGGGCGGCGATATCGACCAATGGGCCGGTCCGCAGATGGAGCGTTTCGCCGTCGGCATGGTGGTGATGTTCGCGCTGGCCTTCGTGCCGATCTGGTTCTGGCGCTCGATCTCGGTCGCCTCCTATGTGATCTGCGTGCTGCTGCTGGTGCTGGTCGAGGTGATGGGCCATGTCGGCATGGGCGCGCAGCGCTGGCTGGTGCTGGGGCCGATCCGCATCCAGCCCTCCGAACTGACCAAGGTGGCCTTCGTGATGACGCTGGCCGCCTATTACGACTGGTTGCCGGTCGAAAAGGTCTCGCGGCCGTTCTGGGTGCTGGTCCCGGTGGTGCTGATCCTGCTGCCGACCGGGCTGGTGCTGATGCAGCCCGACCTGGGCACCTCGATCATGCTGATCGCCGGGGGCGGCATCGTGATGTTCGCGGCCGGCGTCAGCCTGTGGTATTTCGCCGCCGTCATCGCCATTGTCGTCGCCGGCATCACCGCGGTGATGGAAAGCCGGGGCACCGACTGGCAGCTTCTGCACGACTACCAGTTCAAGCGCATCGACACCTTCCTCGATCCCGGCTCGGACCCGCTGGGCGCCGGATACAACATCGCCCAGGCGCAGATCGCGCTGGGATCGGGCGGCTGGTCGGGGCGCGGCTTCATGCAGGGCACGCAGTCGCGGCTGAACTTCCTGCCCGAAAAGCACACCGACTTCATCTTCACCTCGCTGGCCGAGGAGTTCGGATTCGTCGGCGCCGGCTCGCTGCTGATGCTCTATGTGCTGATCCTGGGCTTCTGCATGTATTCGGCGCTGACCAATCGCGACCGGTTCGCCAGCCTGATGACCATCGGCATCGCCGGCACGTTCTTTCTGTATTTCTCGATCAACATGGCCACGGTGATGGGCATGCTGCCCGCCAAGGGTTCGCCCCTGCCGCTGGTCAGCTATGGCGGAACCTCGCTGATGATCCTGCTGATGGCCTTCGGCATCGTGCAATCGGCCCATGTCCACCGGCCGCGGGGCTGAGGCGATGCGGGTGCTGTTCGCCGCCCCCGCCCGGCTCTGGGACGCCTGGGCGCCCGCGCTTCGCGCCGCCTGCCCCGAGATGGAGCTGTGCCGCGCCGGCGATCCGGCCGGCTTCGACGCGCTGATCTACGCGCCGGGCTATCCCGAGGACGGCCGCATACTGGATTTCACCCCCTTCACCCGCGCCCGGCTGGTGCAAAGCCTTTGGGCCGGGGTCGAGCGTATCGTGACCAACCCGACCCTGACGCAGCCGCTGTGCCGGATGGTCGATCCGGGGCTGGCGCTGGGCATGGTGGAATACTGCGCCGGCTGGACGCTGCGCGCGCATCTGGGCATGGACCGCTACGCGCAGGACGGCGTCTGGCGCAACCACCTGACCCCGCCCTTGGCCGCCGGGCGCGGCGTGACCGTGCTGGGCATGGGAGAGCTGGGCCGGGCGGTGGCCCTGGCGCTGGCGAACCTCGGCTTCCGCGTCACCGGCTGGTCCGGGTCGGGCCGCCCGGTGCCGGGGATCGCGGTCCTGCCCGGCGCGGCCCTGCCCGAGGCGCTGCGCCGCGCCGAGATCCTGATCTGCCTGCTGCCCGACACGCCCGGAACGCGCGGCCTGCTTGGCGCCGAACGGCTGGCCATGCTGCCCAGGGGCGCCACCGTCATCAATGCCGGGCGCGGCACGCTGATCGACGAACAGGCGCTGCTGGCCGCGCTGGATGCGGGCCTGGGCCATGCCGTGCTGGACGTGTTCCAGACCGAGCCGCTGCCGCCCGATCATCCTTTCTGGGGCCATCCGCAGGTGACGGTGACGCCGCATGTCTCGGCCGAGACCCGGCCCGAAACCGCCGCCGCCGTCGCGGCCGAGAACCTGCGCCGCGCCATGCGGGGCGGGTCGCTTCTGCATCTGGTGGACCGGGCCCGCGGCTATTGACGCGCGGGTTTGCCGGCATCGGCGCGGCATGGTATCCGGGGGGCGCGGCCCCGCCGCCCTGCCCTTTTGCGCAACTTGCGCGGGCAAGGCGCCGGCGGATAACGAAAGCGGATGGAAACGGCCTTGGCCGATGGAGCGATTTCGATGACGATCACCCCTGTTCTTCTTGCCGGCGGTTCGGGCACCCGGCTCTGGCCCGTCTCGCGCAAGAGCTTTCCCAAGCAGTTCGCGCCGCTGGTGGGCGAGGAAAGCCTGTTCCAGGCCTCGGCCCGGCGGCTTCACGGTCCACGCTACGGCGCGCCGCTGGTGATGACCAATGCCGATTTCCGCTTCATCGTCGCCGAGCAGCTCGACCAGATCGGCATCGCGCCCTCGGCCATTCTGATCGAACCCGCCGGCCGCAACACCGCCCCCGCCATTCTGGCCGCCGCGCTGACCGCCGCCGAGCAGGATCCGGATGCGGTGCTGCTGGTGGCGCCCTCGGACCATGTGGTGCCCGATGCCGCGGCCTTCGGCCGCGCCGTCGACCTGGGCCTGCCGGCAGCGACGGCCGGCCGCATTGTCACCTTCGGCATCACCCCGACCCGCCCCGAGACCGGCTATGGCTACATGGAGGCCGAAGCGGCCGGCGAAGGCCCGGTCACGCTGAAGCGCTTCGTCGAAAAGCCCGATGCCGGGAAGGCGGCGCAGATGATCGCGCAGGGCAATTTCCTGTGGAACGCCGGGATCTTCCTTTTCGCCGCCCGCACCATGATCGAAGCCTTCGAGGCCCATGCGCCGGAATATCTCGACCCGGTCAGGGCAGCGCTGGCCGAGGCCCATGCCGACCTGGGCTTCCTGCGGCTGGCGCCCGAACCCTGGGAGCGCCTGCCCGACCGCTCGGTCGATTACGCGGTGCTGGAAAAGGCCGAGAACCTGTCGGTGGTGCGCTTCTCGGGGCATTGGTCGGATCTGGGCGGCTGGGACGCGGTCTGGCGCGAGACGCAAGAGGCCGTCCCGGCCGAGCGCGGCGCCGTGACCGACGACCGCTCGACCGCCATCGACTGCGACAACGTGCTGCTGCGCTCGCAGGACGAGGGGATGGAGGTGGTGGGCATCGGCCTGACGGACGTGATGGTCGTGGCCACCAAGGACGCGGTTCTGGTCGCCGGCATGGACCGCGCGCAAGAGGTCCGGCAGGCGGTCTCGGCGCTGAAGGAAAAGGGCGCCCGTCAGGCCGAGAGCTTCCTGCGCGACCATCGGCCCTGGGGCTGGTTCGAGACCCTGGCGCTGGCCGACCGCTTCCAGGTCAAGCGCATCGTGGTCAACCCGGGCGGCGCGCTGTCGCTGCAATCGCATTTCCACCGCTCGGAACATTGGATCGTGGTCTCGGGCACCGCACGGGTGACGGTGAACGACACGGTGACGCTGGTGACCGAGAACCAGTCGATCTACGTGCCGCTGGGCGCCGTGCACCGGATGGAGAATCCCGGCAAGGTGCCGATGGTGCTGATCGAGGTGCAGACCGGCGCCTATCTGGGCGAGGACGACATCGTGCGCTACGAGGATGTCTATTCCCGCGACTGATCGCGGTTTCGTGCCCGAGGCATGGCTTGCGGCAAGGATACGCGCCGTCTAACCATGGCGCGCATGGGGCGTGACGCGATGATGAAATCCCTGATCCCGGCCGTGGCGCTGGTCCTGGCCACCGCGCTTGGCGCGCGGGCCGACAGCCTGACCGTTCAGCTGCGCGGCCCGGCCCTGGCCGAATCCGCCGGCTTCCTGGTGGCCGAGGCCCGCGGCTTCTATGCCGAGGAAGGGCTGGAGGTGGACCTGCGTCCCGCCGACGACGCGCCGCCCTTCGAGGCGCTGGCGCGGGGCGCGGCCGACATGGCCGTCGCCTGGATGCCGCCGGCGCTGGTCGCGCGCGAGAACGGCCTGCCGCTGGTCAATGTGGCGCAGATCTTTTCCCGCCCCGCCCTGCGGCTAACCTGCCGGGCCGATGCCGGCGTCGCCTCGGCCGCCGACCTGCGCGGCAAGACGCTGGGCAGCTGGTTCGGCGGCACGGAATACCCGCTGCTCGCCTGGGTGAACCGGCTGGGGCTGAAACCCGATGACAGCCTCGAAGGCGTGGCGCTGCTGGCACAATGGCCGGGGGCCGAGATGCTGCGCCACAAGCAGGCCGCCTGCATCAGCACGCTGAGCTATGACCCCGCCGAGGGCGCGGGGCTGGTGCGGCTGGACCCGCAGCATCAGGGAGTCGACCTGCTCGAGGATGGGCTTTACGTCCTGCCACAGCAGCTGGCCGATCCCGAGGCGCGCGAACGGCTGGCGCGGTTCCTGCGCGCCAGCATGCGCGGCTGGCACGAGGCCGTGGCCCGGCCCGAGGAGAGCGCCCGGCTGCTCCTGGGCCCCGATCCCGACGACGGCGCCCTGCGCCGCCAGGCCGGAATGCTGCGCGGCATCGCACCGCTGCTTTCGCCCAGCGGCGCCCTGGACGAGGCGGCATATCGCCGCACGGTCGCGGCGCTGCGCGCCGGCGGTGCCCAGGCAGTGCTGCGCCACGAGCCGAAAGACGCTTTTACCAATGAAATCAGCGATCTGGCGACGCCGTCCGAGACCACGGCCAGCACCGGGGCCAAGGCCACCCGAACCCCCTGACCCCTTGCCGCGGCGCAGCAGGCGGGGCATCACGGGGCGCATGAGCGACAATGGTTCCCCCGCCCGCCACAGCGTCATCGAGGATGCGCAAGGCCTCGCCTATGGCAGTTTCATGGCCGCCGTCGGCGTGCTGCTGCTGACGCATCTGGGCTTCGTCACCGGCCAGACCGCCGGGCTGGCGATCCTGATCTCTTATGCCACCGGCTGGGGCTTCGCGCCGGTGTTCTTCGCGGTGAACCTGCCCTTCTACTGGCTGGGCTACCGACGGCTGGGCCTGGCCTTCATGCTGAAATCCTTCATCGCCGTGGGTGCCATGTCGATTCTGGTGGCGCTGCTGCCGCACGGGCTGGAATTCGGTCCTGTCCATCCGGCGGTCGGCGCGCTGCTGGTGGGGCTGCTGACCGGCTCGGCGCTGCTGGCGCTGTTCCGCCATGGCGCCTCGCTGGGCGGGGTGGGCATCGTCGCGCTTTACCTGCAGGACGCCACCGGCTTCCGGGCCGGCTGGACGCAGCTGATCTTCGACGCGCTGATCTTCGCCGTGGCGCTGACGCTGCGCGACGAGACGACCGTGGCCTGGTCCTTCCTGGGCGCGCTGGTGCTGAACCTGGTGATCGCCATCAACCACCGCCGCGACCGTTACATCGTCTGAGCGGCGGCTAGGCCGCCACCCCCAGCGCGCGCTTGACGTTCGCGGTCCAGCCCAGCAAGCGCTTGTCGTCCTGGACGATGGCCGGGCGCTTCATCAGCGAGGGCTTGGCCGACAGCATCTGCAAGGGCGTGCCGGCGCGTTCCGCCTCGGACATGCCGCGCCAGGTCAGGCTGGCGCGGTTGACCAGCTTCTCGCCGAAATCCGCGATCATGCGCCGCCATTCGTCCTGATCCAGCGGCGCCTTGGCGACGTCGCGGAACTCGACCTGCCAACCCGCCGCCTCCAGCTCGGCCTGCGCCTTCTGGCAGGTCGAGCAATGGCCAAGGCCATACATGCTGAGCCGCCCCGCCATCAGACCAGCGGAACCAGGGGCACGCCGCAGCCCGCAAGGGCCAGCAGGACGCTGAAGAAGGGAACTAGTCGCAAGATCGGGCTCCTTTGCCGGTTGGGGGTCTCAATGCTGGGCGTCATGCAGCCGGGCCCGGATGCGCCGCATGCCCAGCCAGACGCTCAGCACCGCGATCGGGGTCAGCGCGGCGATCAGCACCGCCTTGTCGACATGCAGCGCATGGGCCAGCGGATAAAGCGCATAGCCCAGCAGCCCGACGGCGTAATAGCTGATCGCCACGACCGACAGCCCCTCGACCGTGTGCTGCAGCCGCAATTGCAGGTCGGCGCGGCGATCCATGCGCTGCATCAGCTCCTGGTTCTGGGCGCTGCGCTGCACATCGACGCGGGTGCGCAACAACTCGCCCGCGCGCTCGCTGCGGTCCAGCATGGCGGCCAGCCGCTTCTCGGCCGATTTCACCGTGCGCATGGCCGGGTGATAGCGGCGGGCCATGAATTCGGTCAGCATCTGCCCGCCCATGAAGCGCGATTCGCGCAGCGAGGTGACGCGGTCCATGACGATCGCCTCATAGGCGGCGGTGGCGCCGAAGCGGAAGGCCTGCTGCGTGGCCGTGCGCTCCAGCCGGGCCGAAACCATCAGCAGATCGTGCAGCACCGCATCGGCCGGGCGGGAATCGTCGCTCATGCCCTGGAGGATGTCGTTGAGCTTGGGGTCCAGCGCGTTCAGCTGTTCGGTCAGCTGCCGGGCGCCGCCCAGACCCAGCATGGACATGGCGCGATAGGTTTCCAGGTCGGTCAGCCGCTGCACCATGCGGCCGATGCGGCCCGATTGGGTGCCGGGCTTGACGAACAGCGCAAAGCGCATCCAGCCGTCCGGGTCGATGCGGAAATCGCCCGCGACCACCGCCGCCTCCTCGAGCACCCAGACCGAGGCGAGGCTGTCGGCGGCGAACCATTCCCTGAGCCGCGGCATGATCTCGGCCGGGTCGTCGGGCAGAAAATCGATCTGGATCATCACCGCGGCGATGCGCTTGCCCGGCGCATGATGCTGCCAGTCGTCGGGAAAGATCGCCCCGGCCGAGGGATCGAAGGGCCGCGGCGGCAGCCCCGGCGCAAAGGCGGCATAGGTCACGAATTCGGTATGGCTTTCCCAGCGCAACTGCTGCCGGCCCAGCTGCGCCGCGTAATGGCCGGCGCTGGCATCGGGATGCGGCGCGCCGTGGCGGGCGCAAAGCTCGGCCAGATGCGCCACGTCGCGCCTCCGGTCGCGATTGGCGGCGTCGCGCGGTTCCTTGATGGCCAGGAACACCGCCGTGCACGGCGCCTTCAGGCGCGGCGAAGGCCGGGCGTGAAGCTCGTTCACCAGGGCATAGCGCAGCGGATGTTCGTCATCGTCGGTCATGCCCGCATGTTTAGCGGGCGGCGTCTTTCCCGCAACAGGAAAGCCCAAGGATGCTGTCGATCTTGCAAATCTGCCACGGCTTCGAGGCGATGGACCGGGCCGCATCAGCACTTCGTGAAGGCCGACGTCATTGCCCGGCAGCGGCAAGACGGGCAAAATAAGGCAAAACACCGGATCGAGGGCATCGCATGACAGCTTGGCTGGGTCGTCTCATCGCCATGGCGCTTATCCTGGGACTCGCCGCCTGCGCGCCCAGCAAGTTCAAGACCTATTCCGGCCCGCCGGTCACGCAGATCGTGGTCAACAAGGGCGCGCGGCAGATGCTGCTGCTCAGCGGCAATACCGTGCTGAAGGCCTATCGCATCGGGCTGGGCAACGAGCCCATCGGCCACAAGCAGTTCGAAGGCGACGGCAAGACCCCCGAGGGGCTTTATTACATCGACCGCCGCAACCCCGACAGCCGCTACCACCTGTCGATCGGCGTCTCCTATCCGAACGTGCAGGATTCGGCGTTGGCGGCCTCGCTGGGACGCAGCGCCGGCAGCGACATCTTCATCCACGGCCAGGGCCCCGAGGGCCAGACACTGTCCAGGCTGCGCTCCGACTGGACCGCCGGCTGCATCGCCGTCACCGACGAGGAGGTCGAGGACATCTATTCCATGGTCCGCGACGGCACGCCGATCCTGATCACGCCCTGAACCGGTTCAGCCGCCGGGCGAAGTCATCGCCAGACTCACGCCTTTCACTTGTATGGCAGACCTGTGCAAAAGGGCAGATACAAATCCGCGCCGTGAAGGATTACCAGATTGGATGCGTCCAATTTTATCTTTCCGAGTCACCACCGCCATGTATCTGCCCCCCATCATCCATGATGCGCTGATCGATTCAGCCGAGACCGAGGGCTATGTGCCCGGCGTCATCGAAAGCGTCATGCGTTTCGGGCCGCATTCCCGCTGGCGGGCCGGGCTGATCGTGAAAAGCTCGGCCGCGCGGTCGCAAGCCCTTGCCACGCGCTGCGCGCTGCTGATCCCGCGCAAGGGCAGGCGCACCCGCAAGCTGGCGGTGCATCCCGCCCTGCCTGCCGAGGTCATCAAGTCGATGCTCGACGCCACCTGACGGCGGCGGTAACGCCAAAAGAAAAGCGGGCCTTCCGGCCCGCTTTGCTGTTTTTTTGCCGTGCTGGGTTCACTCGATCATGGGCAGGAGCTGGTCGAGGGACTTTTTGGCGTCGCCATAGAACATGCGGGTGTTCTCCTTGTAGAACAGCGGGTTCTCGATGCCGGAATAGCCGGTGCCCTGGCCGCGCTTGCTGACGAACACCTGTTTCGCCTTCCAGACCTCCAGCACCGGCATGCCGGCGATGGGGCTGTTCGGGTCCTCCTGCGCCGCCGGGTTCACGATGTCGTTCGAGCCGATCACGATCACCACGTCGGTATTCGGGAAATCCTCGTTGATCTCGTCCATCTCCAGCACGATGTCATAGGGCACCTTGGCCTCGGCCAGAAGCACGTTCATGTGCCCGGGCAGCCGCCCCGCCACCGGGTGGATGGCGAAGCGCACGCTCTTGCCCTGGGCGCGCAGCTTGCGGGTCAGCTCCGACACCGATTGCTGCGCCTGCGCCACCGCCATGCCATAGCCCGGCACGATGATGATCTCGTCGGCCTCGTTCAAGGCCGCCGCCACGCCGTCGGCGTCGATCGCCACCTGCTCGCCCTCGATCTCCATCGCCGGGCCGGTCTCGCCGCCGAAGCCGCCCAGGATCACGCTGACGAAGTTGCGGTTCATCGCCTTGCACATGATGTAGCTCAGGATCGCACCCGAGGAGCCGACCAGCGCGCCCACCACGATCAGCAGGTCGTTGCCCAGCGTGAAGCCGATCGCCGCCGCCGCCCAGCCGGAATAGCTGTTCAGCATCGACACCACCACCGGCATGTCGGCGCCGCCGATGCCCATGATCAGGTGATAGCCGATGAAGAAGGCCAGCAGCGTGATCAGCACCAGCCACAGCACCGGCGCCCCGGTGGTGCAGTAAAGGACGACCGCCAGCAGCGACAGAGCCGCCGCGCCGGCATTCAGCGCGTGCCCGCCGGGCAGCTTGCGGGGCTTGCCGTCGATCCTGCCGGCCAGCTTGCCGAAGGCCACGATCGAGCCGGTGAAGGTCACCGCGCCGATGAAGATCCCCAGCGCCACCTCGACCTTGAGCATGGCGATCTCGGCCGGGGTCTTGTGCGCCAGCACCGCGGCGAAGCCGTGGAACTCGGCCGCCGCGTCGGCGGCGCGGGCGCGCAGCACCCGCGAGAGCTCGAACTGGGCGTTGAAGCCGATCAGCACCGCGGCCAGGCCGACCAGGCTGTGCATGGCCGCGACCAGCTGCGGCATCTCGGTCATCTGCACCCGCTTGGCCACGACCCAGCCCACGGCGCCGCCGATGGCCAGCATGATCAGCGTCAGCCCCCAATTGCCGTAGCCCGGCCCGATCAGCGTCGCGACCACGGCCAGCGCCATGGCCGCGATGCCGTACCAGACCGCGCGCTTGGCGCTTTCCTGACCCGAGAGCCCGCCCAGGGACAGGATGAACAGCACGGCCGCGACCACATAGGCGGCGGTGGTGAATCCGTATTCCATGCGCCCTCTCCCCTTACGACTTCTGGAACATGGCGAGCATCCGGCGCGTGACCAGGAAGCCGCCGAAGATGTTGACGCCCGCCATCAGCACCGACAGCGCCGCCAGAGCCACCACCAGCCAGCCGCCCGAGCCGATCTGCAAGAGCGCGCCGACGATGATGATCGAGGAGATGGCGTTGGTGATCGCCATCAAGGGCGTGTGCAGCGAATGGCTGACGTTCCAGATCACCTGGAAGCCGACGAAGACCGCCAGCACGAAGACGATGAAATGCGACAGGAACGATGCCGGGGCGAACAGCCCGACCAGCAGCATCAGCGCCGCGCCCGCGCCAAGCAGCGTCACCTGCGACCGGGTCTGGGCGCGGAACGCGGCCGCCTCCTTCTCGCGCCGCTCCTCGGGGGTCAGCTCCTTCGGCTTCTCGCGCGGCTTCTGGGCGGCGATGGCCGCGACCTTGGGCGGCGGCGGCGGCCAGGTCACGTCGCCGTCAAAGGCGACGGTGGCGCCGCGGATCACGTCGTCCTCCATGTTCTGCACGATGACGCCGTCCTTGCCCGGCGTCAGGTCGGCCAGCATGTGGCGGATGTTGTTTCCATAAAGTTCCGAGGCTTGCGCGCCCATCCTCGACGGGAAATCGGTATAGCCGACGATCACCACGCCGTTTTCGGTGACGATGCGCTCGTCCGGGACGGTCAGGTCGCAATTGCCGCCGCGCTCGGCCGCCAGATCGACGATGACCGAGCCGGTCTTCATCGCCGCGACCATGTCGGCGGTCCACAGCTTCGGCGCGTCGCGGCCGGGGATCAGCGCCGTGGTGATGACGATGTCCATCTGCGGCGCCAGTTCGCGGAACTTCTCGAGCTGCTTTTCGCGGAACTCGGGCGAGGAGGGCGCGGCATAGCCGCCGGTGGCGGCGCCGTCCTGCACCTGGTCCTGGAAGTCCAGATAGACGAATTCGGCGCCCATGGATTCGATCTGCTCGGCCACTTCCGGGCGCACGTCGAAGGCATAGACCTGCGCGCCCAGGCTGACCGCGGCGCCGATGGCCGCCAGCCCGGCGACGCCGGCGCCGACCACCAGCACCTTGGCCGGCGGCACCTTGCCCGCCGCGGTGACCTGGCCGGTGAAGAAGCGGCCGAAATTGTTCGCCGCCTCGATCACCGCCCGGTAGCCGGCGATATTGGCCATCGAGCTGAGCGCATCCATCTTCTGCGCGCGCGAGATCCGCGGCACCATGTCCATGGCGATGGCGGTGACGCCCTGTTCGCGCGCCAGTTCCAGCAGCTCGGCGTTCTGCGCCGGCCAGAAATGGCTGATGAGCGTCTGGCCGCGCCGCATCTGCCGCAGCTCCGCCGGCTCGGGCGGCCGCACCTTGGTCACCACCTCGACCGCGCCGATCAGCGCCGCGGCGTCCGGCAGAACCGTCACCCCGGCCGCCTCATAGGCCGCATCGGAAAACCCCGCACGAACCCCCGCGCCAGCTTCCACGAACACCGAGTGCCCCAGCTTGCGCAGATGCGCCGCAGAGGACGGCGTCACAGAAACCCGGGCCTCCCCATCAAAACGCTCTCTCAATCCGCCGATCTTCACCAGGCGATCTCCCCTGTTAGCGACTTCCAACGTCCCCCATAGCAGAGCGCAATAATCTTTCACAAGGGCGCGACCGCGGGTCTAATCCGTAAATGTTACGCCACGTCAGAATCGTAATCGCTAACCAGAAGATGCAGCGGCGGCTCGTCCTCGACGACATTCGCGAACCTGCCGATCGGGGCTGCGAAGATATTGTCGGTCAGGTCGTCATTGACCGTCGACACCTCGCCGATCAGCACCGGCCCGCCCTCGGCCCAGAATTCGTGCCAATCGCCGGGCCGCAGGGTCACGGATTCGCCCGGCGCCAGCCGCAGCACCCCGCCCGGCGCCACCTCGCGCGCGATGCCGTCGCAATCGACCCGGCAGGGCGCAGCCCGGTCCATGCGCCCCTGCGCGTCAGAACCGCAGAGCCGGATCGCCAGCGTCGCGCCCCAGCGGTTGATGATATCCTCGGTCTTGATGACGTGGGTATGCATCGGGCTGATCTGGTTTTCCTGCGAAATCAGCAGCTTTTCGGCATAGACCATGCCGCGCCCGGCATGCAGGTCGGTCAGCCGGCCGTTGCGCAGGGTAAAGAGAAACAGGCCGAGCCGGTCGAAATCGCCCTGTCCGTAATCGGTGATGTCCCAACCCAGCCGACCGTCGCGGATGGCGGGGGTGGCGCGGGCGCGAAATTCGTCCGGGCTCCAATGCGCAAAGGGCGGCAGGTGAAAGCCCGCCCTGCCGATCAACTCGGCCGCCTCGGCCATGATCCTGTTGATGCGCGAGCGTTCCATGGGCCCCCTCCTGCTAGATCCAGCGCCTGACCCGCAGCCTATACCGGTCGTAGGCGGAACCGAAGGCGGCGGCGATCACTTCTTCCTCCTTCCGGATGAAGCGGTCCTGCAACAGCCAGACGAAGACCGGCAGCAGCGCCAGGCCCAGCGGTGCGGACAGTGCCAGCATCAGGCCGGCCAGCAGAATCACGTCGCCCAGATAGATCGGATTGCGGGAAAAGCGGAACGGCCCGGCCTCGACCAAGGCCTCGGGGCGGCGGCCGGGCATGACGGTGGTGCGGGCGCGGCGCATGGTCAGCGCCGCCCAAAGCATCAGCCCCAGCCCGGCCGCGACCAGAAGCAGGCCGGCGCCGCGCAGCAGCGGCGGCAGGTTCAGCGGCAGCAACCATCCCAGGCCCAGCCCGGCCGCTGCGAAAAGCACCAGCCAGGCCTGCGGCAGGGCGGCCAGCCGGGTCACGCCGCCTTCTGCGCCTGTTCGGCCTTGGCCTGCAGGCGGCGGGCATGCAGCACCGGCTCGGTATAGCCCGAGGGTTGCACGCGGCCCAGGAAGACCAGGTCGCAGGCGGCCTGGAAGGCCACGCCGTCATATCCGGGCGCCATCGGCCGGTATGCCGGGTCGCCGGCATTCTGGCGGTCCACCACCATGGCCATCTTGCGGAAGGCGTCCATGACCTGCCGGTCGGTGACGATGCCGTGATGCAGCCAGTTCGCCAGCGATTGCGCCGAGATGCGCAGCGTCGCCCGGTCCTCCATCAGGCCCACGTCGTTGATGTCCGGCACCTTCGAGCAGCCGACGCCCTGGTCGATCCAGCGCACCACATAGCCCAGGATGCCCTGGCAATTGTTCTCCAGCTCGCGGGCGATCTCGGCCGCGCTGTAGTTGCGGCCGCCGGCCAGCGGGATGGTCAGCAGGTCGTCGAGCCGCGCGGGCCGGCGCAACGCCGCGATCTGGGCCTGGCGGGCAAAGACATCGACCTTGTGGTAATGCGTCGCGTGCAGCGTCGCCGCGGTCGGGCTGGGCACCCAGGCGGTGTTGGCACCGGCCATGGGATGGGCGATCTTCTGTTCCAGCATCTCGGCCATCTTGTCCGGGATCGCCCACATGCCCTTGCCGATCTGCGCCTTGCCGGCCAAGCCGCAGGCCAGACCGATATCGACGTTGCGATCCTCATAGGCCGAGATCCAGGGCTGCGCCTTCATCTCGCCCTTGGCCAGCATGGCGCCTGCCTCCATCGAGGTGTGGATCTCGTCCCCGGTGCGGTCCAGGAAGCCGGTATTGATGAAGGCAACCCGATGCTTCGCGGCACGGATGCATTCCCCGAGATTGGCCGAGGTGCGGCGCTCCTCGTCCATGATGCCCAGCTTGACGGTATGGCGGGGCAGGCCCAGCACCTCCTCGACGAAATCGAAGATCTCGCAGGCGAAGGCGACCTCCTCCGGACCGTGCATCTTGGGCTTCACCACATAGATCGACCGGGTGACCGAGTTCCGGGGCCCTTCCTCGCGGTCCAGGTCGCGTTTGGCGCAGAGCGCGGTGACCATGGCGTCAAGCAGCCCCTCGTAGACCTCGTTCCCCTCGCGGTCCAGCACGGCGGGGGTGGTCATCAGATGGCCGACATTCCTGACCAGCATCAGCGCCCGGCCCTTGGCGGTGACTTCCGAGCCGTCGGGGCCGGTGAAAGTGACGTCGGGGTTCAGGCGGCGAGTGAAGGTCTTGCCGCCCTTCTCGACCTCTTCGGCCAGGGTGCCGTCCATCAGGCCCAGCCAGTTGGCATAGGCCAGCGCCTTGTCCTCGCCATCGACGCAGGCGACGGAATCCTCGCAATCCAGGATCGCCGACAGCGCCGACTCGATGACGATATCCGCGATTCCGGCCCGGTCCTGCGCGCCCACCGGCTTGGACGGATCAATCACGATGCGGATCAGCAGGCCGTTGTTCTTCAGGAAGATGTCGGTCGGCTTTCCCGCCTCGCCGCGATAACCGGCGAAGCGGCCGGTGTCGCGCAACGCGGGGACCAGCGTGCCATCCCTGACCGAGAGCGCCTCGATCCCGGCCCAGGAACCCTCGGCCAGCGGCGCGGCGGTGTCGAGAAAGTCGCGGCCCCAGGCGATCACCCGCGCCCCGCGGGCGGCGTCGTAGCCCTTGCCCTGCGGCAGGTCGCCGAGCGCATCGGTGCCGTAAAGCGCGTCATAAAGGCTGCCCCAGCGGGCGTTGGCGGCGTTCAGCGCATAGCGCGCATTGGTGATCGGCACCACCAGTTGCGGTCCGGCGATGCTGGAAAATTCCGGATCGGTCTCGGGCGTCTCGATCTGGAAATCCTCGCCCTCGGGGACCAGGTAGCCGATCTCGGTCAGGAAATCGCGGTATGCGCCGGCATCCTGCGGCTTGCCACGCTGCGCGACATGCCAGGCGTCGATGGCCGATTGCAGTTCGTCGCGCCGGGCCAGCAAGGCCCGGTTGCGCGGGCCGAACTCATGGATCAGGGCCGAGAGCCCTTCCCAGAAACGGCGCGGCTCGACGCCGCTGCCGGGCAGCGCACGCTCGTTGATGAAGGCGGCAAGCGTCTCGTCCACCCGCAATCCTGCCTTTTCCACGCGACCCATCGCACTTCCCCTTGCTTCATTGTCCGGCTGGTTTGGTGCACCGTGGTATGCCAAACCCAGCCCTGTTTCAACCGGCACCGCCCTTAAGGATTCCGCAATTCAGCATTCCAGAAAAATTGAAAATCCGCCGCCCGGGGACCGGACGGCGGCATGATCCTGCAGCCGCAGCTCAGTTGTTGGCGGGCGGCGTGGTCGTGGTGGTGGTGTCGGCCGGCGGCGGCGTCGTCGGCTCTTCGACGGTGATGGCATTGTCCACCGCCTCGCCCGCGTTCTGCATCGCCTCGCCAGCGGCATCGGCGGCGCTTTCGGCGGCATCCTGCGCGGCCGCGCCGGCCTCGCCCGCGGCATCGGCGGCGTTCTGGGCGGCTTCGCCAGCGGCATTCGCGGCATCCTCGGCCGCCTCGCCCATGGCGGCGCCGGCATTCTCGGCCGCGGTGGCGGCATCGTCGGCAGCGTCGCCGGCCGCGGTGGCGGCGGTATCGGCAGCGGTGGCAGCGTCATCCGCCGCATCCGCAGCCGCGTCGGCAGCGGGTTCGGTGGTGGTTCCGGTCACCGCCGGCGCGGTATCGGCCGGCTCGGTGGTGGTCACGGCGGCATCCTCGCCGGTGGTGCCCACCTCGCTGCTTCCCATGAAATACTGCAGCACGAAATAGGCGATCGCCAGCGCCAGCAGGATGCCGATGATCAGCGGCAGCGGCGAGGCGCGGCGCTCGACCGGCTCGACATAGTTCTCGGGCGCGGCGGCCGGGCGATGAGGATCGGTGCTTTCCGTCCGTTTCGGATCGTTCGGGTCGTAGTTGGCCATTGAGAGGTCCTCGCTCTTCTGCTTCTTGCTTGCGGCTGGGCGCCTAGGGGGCGAGGCCCCGGCTTGCGACCCGGCTATCCTGCGTCTAACACTTGGGTTTCGCACAAGTTCCCCTGTGCCCCCGTTTTTTTTCACCTGCCCGGAGGGTGCCCGCATGACCGTCACGCAATATCTCGCCGACTGGCGCCCCTATCCGTTCCAGATTGCCGAGACCCGGCTGGAATTCGATCTCGCCCCCCGCGCGACGCGGGTGCGTTCGCAGATCGACTTCCGCCGCAAGCATGCGGGCGATCTGGTGCTGGACGGCGCCGGGCTGAAGACGCTGGCCCTTGCCATCGACGGCCGCCCGCTTGACCCGCAGCGGGCCGAAGCCGGGCGGCTGGTGATCCCCGCCGCCGAACTGCCCGACGCCTTCACCTTCTCGGCCGAGGTCGAGATCGACCCCGAGGCCAATACCGCGCTGGAAGGGCTCTACCTTTCGGGCGGCATGTTCTGCACGCAATGCGAAGCCGAGGGCTTCCGCCACATCACCTGGTATCCCGACCGCCCGGACGTGATGGCACCCTTCCGCGTCACCGTCCGTTCCGACAAGCCGGTGCTCTTGTCGAACGGCAACCCGGTCTCCAGCGCGCCGGGCCAGGCGGTCTGGCACGATCCCTGGCCGAAGCCCGCCTATCTGTTCGCGCTGGTCGCGGGCGATCTGGTGGCGATTTCGGACAGCTTCACCACGATGGCGGGCCGCGCGGTGGCGCTGAACGTCTGGGTGCGGCCCGGCGACCAGGACCGCGCCGGCTATGCGATGGAATCGCTGATCCGCTCGATGAAATGGGACGAGGAGGCCTATGGCCGCGAATACGATCTCGACGTGTTCAACATCGTCGCCGTTGACGATTTCAACATGGGCGCGATGGAGAACAAGGGGCTGAACATCTTCAACTCCAAGCTGGTGCTGGCCAGCGCCGAAACCGCGACCGACGGCGATTACGAGCGCATCGAAGGCGTGATCGGCCATGAGTATTTCCACAACTGGACCGGCAACCGCATCACCTGCCGCGACTGGTTCCAGCTTTGTCTGAAGGAAGGGCTGACGGTGTTCCGCGACCAGCAGTTCACCAGCGACATGCGCTCGGCGGCGGTCAAGCGCATCCATGACGTGCAGACCCTGCGCGCGCGGCAGTTCCGCGAGGATGCCGGACCGCTTGCGCATCCGCCGCGGCCGGACAATTACCAGGAGATCAACAACTTCTATACCGCCACGGTCTATGAAAAGGGTGCCGAGGTCATCGGCATGCTCAAGCGGCTGGTCGGTGACGACGGCTATCGCCGGGCGCTCGACCTGTATTTCGACCGCCATGATGGCCAGGCCTGCACCATCGAGGACTGGATCAAGGTCTTCGAGGACGCGACCGGCCGCGACCTGACCCAATTCAAGCGCTGGTATACCGATGCCGGCACCCCCCGGCTGACATTGGCCGAGGACTGGCGCGACGGCCGGCTGACCCTGACCTTCCGCCAGGAAACCGCGCCCACCCCCGGCCAGCCGGAAAAGCCGCCGCGGGTGATCCCCATCGCGCTTGGCCTGATCGGCCCCAATGGCGACGAGGTGCTACCGACCACGGTGCTGGAGATGACCGAGGCCGAGCAGAGCTTCCGCTTCGACGGGCTGGGCGCCCGGCCGGTGGTCTCGCTGTTGCGCGGCTTCTCGGCCCCGGTGAGCGTCGCGCGCGAGATCGCCGCGGACGAACAGGCACTGCTGCTGGCGCATGACACCGACGCTTACGCGCGCTGGCAGGCCGGCCACGACCTGGCGCTGGACGGGCTGATCGCCCGCGCCACCGGAGCCGAGGGCGGGGCGGCGTTCAGCCGCGCCATCGGCGGGTTGCTCGACGATGCCGAGACCGGCCCGGCCTTCGCCGCGCTGTGCCTGGCGCTGCCGGGCGAGGAAGAGATCGCCACCACCATCGCCGCGCGCGGCGGCATTCCCGACCCCGACGCCATTCATGCCGGGCGCGAGACGCTGGCCCGCGACATCGCCCGGGCGCATGAGCCGGCGCTGGCGCGGCTTTACGAGGTGATGCAGACCCCCGGCCCCTACCGGCCCGATGCCGAGGGCGCGGCGCGGCGCAGCCTGCGGCTGGCCTGCCTGGGCCTTCTGTCGCGCCTCGACGACGGCACGCGGGCCGAGGCGCTGTTCGGCGCCGCCTCGAACATGACCGAGCGGCAGGGCGCGCTGGAATGCCTGATCGCCGCCGGCCGGGACGAGGCGGCGCTGGCCGGTTTTGCCCGGGAATTTTCCGGCAACCGTCTGGTCATGGACAAGTGGTTCATGGTCCAGGCGCTGCGCGCCGCGCCCGAACGCGCCGTGGCCCGCGCCCGCGAACTGGCCGGCCGGCCGGATTTCGACTGGATGAATCCCAACCGCTTCCGGGCCCTGATCGGCGGGTTGACCGCCAACCACGCCGCCTTCCACGCCGCCGACGGCTCGGGTTATGCCTTCACCGTGGACTGGCTGATGCGGCTCGATCCGGTGAACCCGCAGACCACGGCGCGCATGTGTTCGGCCTTCGAGACCTGGACGCGCTACGATGCCGGCCGCCAGGCCCGGGCCCGCGCCGCGCTCGGCCGCCTGGCGGCCATGAAGGGCCTGTCGCGCAACAGCGCCGAGATGGTTACGCGCATCCTTGCCGGTGGCGTCTGACCATGGCCGAACCACTCTTGCGGGCACCCGGCGGGCACGGCAATACTGGCCGCATGGATGCCCGCAAGGACATGACCCAACGCCTTGATCCGCTGATTGCCGAGCGGGCGCCGTGGCTTTTTTCCGGTCGACGGCACCACGCGCTGGCGCGCCAGGCGCTGATGTGGCTGTTGCGCTATCCGCGCACGCTGGACCTGGCAGCCGAATACCGCGACCTGCCGACCGACGAGATCATGCGCCGCCTGGCGGCGCTGATCCTGCGCGACCTGCAGGTCGAGGGGCTCGAGCATATCCCGGCCACCGGCCCGGCGCTGATCGTCTCGAACCACCCGACCGGCATCGCCGACGGCATCGTGCTGAACGCGGTGATCGCAGCGGTGCGCGACGACCTGTTCGTCTATGCCAATCACGACATCCTGCGCATCCTGCCGCAATTCGACAGCCTGATTGCGCCGGTGGAATGGCGGGTCGAAAAGCGCAGCCACGCCAAGACCCGCGCCACCATGGATTACACGCGCGAGGCGTTGGGCCGCGGGCGGATCGGGCTGATCTTCCCCTCGGGCCGGCTGGCCAAGCGCCAGGGCCTGACGCTGCACGAACGGCCCTGGATGGCCAGCGCCGCGATGATCGCGAAGAAATTCGACGCGCCGGTCATCCCGCTGCGCATCCGGGCCCGAAACTCGGCGCTGTTCTACCTGCTCGACGCCATCCACCCGACCCTGCGAGACGTGACGCTGTTCAACGAGGTGCTGAACAAGGCGGGCCAACCCTTCCGCGTCACGATCGGCGCGCCGATCCAGCCCGCCACCCTGCCCGGCCGCAGCGAGGACGGCATCGCACAGCTGCGCGATGCCGTTCTGGCCCTGCCGGCGCCGGGCCGGAATGCCGCGCGCATGTCGCAGATCCGCGGCCTGTTCCAGCGCCGCCACGCGCTCGCCAAGCCGCACCCGATCGAGTGAAGGGCTGCGGCGGTCCACCCCCGAAGGGTTGCATGGGTATTTGAGAAACGGTGAATGGCAGGGGCGCCGCACCGCTTTCACCGTTTCTCAAATACCCATGCGGCCTTGACGCGAAGCCCCCGGGGAAGCTGTCACACCACCATGTCGTCGCGATGGACCAGCGCGGCGCGGCCGGGATAGCCGAGGATGCCCTCGATCTCGTCGCTGCGATGGCCGGCGATGGCGCGCGCCTCGGTCGAGGAATAGCGCACGAGGCCGCAGGCCAGCCGCGCGCCCGCGCCGTCCTGCACCACCACCGGATCGCCGCGGCCGAAGCGGCCCGAGATCGCGGTCACGCCGGCGGGCAGCAGCGATTTGCCTTGTCCCAGCGCCCGCGCCGCGCCGGCATCGACGGTGATTTCGCCCTTGGGTTTCATGGCCACAATCCAGCGCTTGCGCGCCGCCTGCGGGT